>JAMHVA010000148.1:0-9412 GCA_035904625.1 Alphaproteobacteria bacterium
GAAGATCTGGAACTGATATCCGTCCCTGAGGGTGACTTCTCAACCGTGGCCGGATTGATTCTTTACGGGTTGCAGCGCGTTCCCAAGACGAAGGATTTCTTCGACTGGGAAGGCTGGCGTTTCATCATCAGCGAGATGGATGGCCGTCGTATCAAACGCGTACGCGCTGAACGCATGACCCATGTCGAGAGCGCTGCGGAATCTGCCGCCGAATAAGCGGCTGATTATTGTTCCGGATAGTGGTGGTCGAGAAAATCCTGCCACGTCCTGAACACATGCAGGCGCGTATTGACTGACCCGCTCACAGTCCATCCTTGCGGGGCGCCTTGCGGGAAATTTTCACCGTACAGATAGAGATTGCCGTCAACCCTGACACGGTCCGGAAAGACCTTGATGTTTCCTACATTCATGATCGTCAGTGTTGCGGCATGCAGCCCGTCGGGTAATTCAAGGCCGCCGGGTGTGTCCTCATATGTCTGGTCTTCAGCCGGTATACGCTGCGGGTAACGTTCTTGCAGGTGCCGGAACAGCGCGTATTCATCGTCTTCGGGTGGCTTGTAACCGTCAACCATCTGGAACCCGTAAGTCATATCCAGCCCCAGTTCGCGGCACAGCGCGCTGATATAGGACATGTAACGCATATCAGGCAGCTTGTTTCGTTGTCCTGCCATATGGTCGATGCGGCCCGTTTCCCGCTCGACGCTGATGGTCGCACAGGGCATATTGCCGGGCGCGCGAAGGGAGTAGTAGATATTGCTCTGGCTTTCCATACTGTCGTCGAATCCGCCGTCGCCGATACAATGCTCCAGGAACGCGGATTCACGGTCCAGAGATCGTTTGTTCAGAAGCCGTACCAATTTGTGCCCGTCCTGAAACTTGATCACGAGTTTGATGTCGCGGCCCCAGATATCCTCTTTCAGGGTTTTGCGGCCCTCCGCCCGGCTTTTTGCGCGCAGGGCGGCGTAGTCCTCGGTTATCTCGTTGTAAAGCTGCTCGTAGGTCGCGGCCTTCAACAGTTTTTTGGGGCGGCCCTGATCGTCGGTGTTGTGCAGCCATGCGGCATCATGCGCGATGGCGAATTTCAGCCAGTCGAGTGTCGTCTGGACCTTGAGGACGATCCGGACATCTTTTTTTGGCGCGAATGAATGCCAGATGGGCGATGAATTCCATTTCTGGCGCAGCCAGTCCGGCGCGCCGGGCGGCAGTTCTTTTAATGTATCCATGTACTCGGGGGATTTTCTGATGATGCGCGCGAGCGCCGCTACGAGCAACAGCGCCAGACGGTCATCGTCACCGCAAAATTTCTTGAGGTATTCTTCAATGTCGAGCGGATTGACGAGGTTAATCGCCTGCTTGTCCATTCACACACCCTTATGGCTCATGTTTTTATTACTATAAATTTTACCAGAAAGTGGATTGGCAATGCAAAAAGGGGCAAGCCGGTGGGCCTGCCCCTTTGAATTCTGCGTTTTTTAAGCCGTTATGCGGCTTGCGTCATAGCGACACCTTTGCCTTCAAGGAATGATTGCAATTCACCCGTGGCATACATCTCACGCACGATGTCACAGCCACCGACGAACTCACCCTTGATATAGAGCTGGGGGATGGTCGGCCAGTTGGTGTATTCCTTGATACCCTGACGGATGTCGTTATCTTCCAGAACGTTGACGTCCTTGAACTTGACGCCCAGCTGGGAAAGAACCTGCACGACAGCCGCCGAGAAGCCGCATTGCGGGAATGAAGCTGTGCCTTTCATGTAAAGCACGACATCGTGAGCCGCCAGATCTGCCCGGATTCTCTCGAAGACGGTGTTCGGCACGGTTTGCTGCATAGTATAAACTCCCTTTGTCGATCTGACAGTTATTTCTGGCGGTTATTCAGGCACGGCGGTTTGAATCGCCAGCGCATGAAGCTCGTTTCCCATTTTGCCCTGCAGGGCGGCATAAACCATCTGGTGCTGTTGCACGCGGCTTTTACCCCGGAAGGCCTCAGAAACGATATAGGCGGCATAATGGTCGCCATCACCCCTGAGGTCCGAGATATTCACAACCGCGTCAGGAATGCCTTCCTTGATCATCTTTTCGATTGTCGGAGCATCCATTGCCATGGTTCACGCACGTCCTTCCATGAAAGCCGGTAGCCAGTTCTCATGTATATCAGAAATTTCTTTTATACTTATACCCTGATTTTCCGAAATTCTCAAGGTTGTACCTGCGGTTTTTCCTGCCAGAACGGCGGAAACACCTGAATCCTTTGCCAGTTTCAGCAGTTTTTCAGGTTCCGCCGTGGTCAGGACGTAACGGCCCTGATCTTCGCCGAACCAGAACGCAGCGTCGCCGGAGAGGGCGATATCCGCACCGATACCGGACGCCATCGCCATTTCGGCAATCGCCACCAGCAGACCACCATCCGACACGTCATGGCACGCTGTGATCAGTCCATCACGTATATGTTGTCTAACGAAATCACCGTGTTTGCGTTCCAGCGCCAGATCGACCGGCGGCGGCGGGCCGTCTTCGCGACCCAGAATTTCGCGCAGGTACAGCGACTGGCCCAAATGACCCTTCGTATCACCGATGACAATGATGCTTTCACCGTCTTGGGTGAAACCCAGTCCGGCGGAATTGATGCCATTGTCGATCAGGCCGACGCCACCAATCGCGGGGGTCGGCAGAATGCCCTGGCCGTTGGTTTCGTTATACAGCGACACGTTGCCGGAAATGATCGGGTAATCCAGCGCGACGCAGGCTTCGGCCATGCCTTTCAGGCAGGTCACGAATTCCCACATGATCTCCGGCTTTTCCGGGTTGCCGAAATTCAGATTGTCGGTGATCGCGAGCGGCAAGGCACCCGTCGCGGTCAGGTTGCGCCATGTCTCTGTCACGGCTTGCTTGCCGCCTTCATACGGATCAGCGTAGCAGTAACGCGGGCTGACATCGCATGTGATGGCCAGTGCTTTCTTGTCACTCAAGCGTACAACGGCGGCGTCTGCCGGTTTATGTGCCTGTGTCTTATGCAGGCCGGGGCTGGAAATGGTTTCGCCGCGCACCAGACTGTCATACTGTTCCCAGATCCAGCGTTTGGACGACAGATCAGGACATGCCATCAGCTTCTTGAATGAACCGATGATGTCTTTATCAAGGTTCAGAACGGGCAGGGGGGCTGCCGCCGGGCGCGCCTTCTGCGGGCGGTCATACACAGGCGATTCATCGACCAGCGGCGGCACGGGGATATTGCACCATGTCTTGCCGTACATGTTCAGTTTCAGGTGCTTGTCATCGGTGGTCTTGCCGATCACGGCGAAATCAAGATCCCACTTCTCGAAAATCTTGCGCGCCATCTCTTCTTTGCCGGGCTGCAGGATCATCAGCATGCGCTCCTGCGATTCCGACAGCATAATCTCGTATGGCGTCATGTGCAGTTCGCGCTGCGGCACCTGATCCAGATCCAGTTCAACGCCGATTTCGCCTTTGGCGGCGATCTCGACCGATGATGATGTCAAACCTGCCGCACCCATATCCTGAATGCAGATAATGGCGTCTGATTGCATCAGCTCAAGGCAAGCCTCCAGCAGCAGTTTCTCCACGAACGGGTCGCCGACCTGCACGGTCGGGCGTTTGGAATCTGACTCATCATCAAACTCCGCGCTCGACATGGTGGCACCGTGAATGCCGTCGCGTCCTGTCTTGGAACCGACATACACAATCGGCTGGCCGACACCCGCACCACGGGAATAATAGATTTTATCCTGTTCGACCACGCCCACGGTCATGGCGTTGACCAGAATGTTGCCGTTATAACGGGCATGGAAATTGGTTTCGCCGCCGACGGTCGGCACGCCCATGCAGTTACCGTAGCCAGCGATCCCGGCCACGACACCGTTCACTAACTGGCGTGTTTTCGGGTGGCTGGGATCACCAAAGCGCAGCGCATTCATATTGGCAACGGGCCGCGCGCCCATGGTGAATACATCACGCATGATGCCGCCGACACCAGTCGCCGCACCCTGATAGGGTTCTATATAGGACGGGTGGTTGTGCGATTCCATTTTGAACACAGCCGCCTGACCATCACCAATATCAATGACACCGGCATTCTCACCCGGTCCCTGAATGACCCATGGGGCAGAGGTGGGGAGTTTCTTCAGGTGCAAACGCGATGATTTGTACGAACAATGCTCCGACCACATGACCGAGAAAATCCCCAGTTCGGTAAACGTGGGGTCACGACCGAGAATTTTCAGCATGTGCTGATATTCATCAGGCTTGATCCCATGCTCCGCCGCCAGTTGCGGCGTGATCGCGGGTTCTTTGAAAACGGGAGCTTCTTTTTTGAGGGCTGTACTAGTCACTGCGGCTTCCTTGTTTGTGTATTCTTTCCTGTTTCGCCCAAGCGTTTTTGTACGCGTTCCATAATTTTTGGCATTATTTCAAGCGTCCATTGCGTGCTAAGTTTTGCTGTGTCTTCCGTAAGTGAGGGCATAAGTTTTAACCACTTTTGTCCCAAAGGCGTTTTGTAAAAATTTATCATTTCTTCTAAATCTTGAACGCTAAAATTCTTGTCGTAAACACTATATAGTATTTGCCGATATTGATCCGATTTCATTTCATCTACAAACGCTTTGTAAATCTCATCTTCTATGATCAGAAGTTTTTCTGACGATATTTGTGGGTCACTTTGTTTCGTTGCGTCTTTGATAGTAGCGGCCATTTGCTTGGCGTATTTTTGATACATATCTTCACCGCCGAACATAACTAGAAACTCATCTATGAGTGCCTTTTTTTCTGCAGAAATATTAGTTTCCGCTAAAGCGGGGAATGCGCTAAATGCCAAAAAGGTAATGCACATGATTAAAGCTAAAAAATTACGCATAACAACTCCTTGCTGATTAGTTGAGTGCAGTAATAATGCTTTCAAACAGCGGCAAACCCGTCAGGTTGCCCTGATGGTCCTGCGTTGCGTTTTCGGGGTGTGGCATCATGCCGAGGATGGTTTTGCTCTCGCTCAGGATGCCCGCAATGTTGCGGAGCGACCCATTCGGGTTGGCGGCATTGTTCACGGCACCGTTCTCATCGCAGTAACGGAAGGCAATGCGGTCCTGATCTTCCAGTTGCTTGATGGTCGTATCATCAGCGAAGAAGTTCCCTTCGCCGTGCGCGATGGGCACATGGATAACCTGATCTTTCCTGAATTTCGACATGAAGCTATTCTGGTTCGTCGCCGCTTTCAGATGCACCTGCTTGCAGATAAATTTCAGCGAGCGGTTACGTAAGAGTGCGCCGGGCAGAAGCTCTGTTTCAACCAGTACCTGAAAGCCATTGCAGATGCCCATCACGCGCGTGCCGCGTTTCGCGAGGCTGATGACTTCCTTCATCACCGGCGAATGTGCGGCCATCGCGCCACAGCGCAGGTAGTCGCCATATGAGAAGCCGCCGGGCAACACGATCAGGTCGGGTTTGCCGAGATCGGTATCTTTATGCCAGACAAATTTCGGGGTTTTACCGGTCAGGCGGGTAAAAGCCTGAGCCATGTCCTGCTCCCGGTTGGTCCCGGGAAAAACGATCAGAGAGACTTGCATGGGGGGAACCATACCAGCCCGGAAAGGGCCGGAAAAGGGGAGGCGCAGGCCCTGGGCACAGGAAATATAAGGCTGGGATAACAGCGAGTAAGGCTGAAAAATTCCAAGTTAGGGTTTTGTTTGTCGTAAAAAGACCGAATATTTCGCAATAAGGCAAAATTGTGGAATTTTTCTCTTGCACACACCGAATTCTTGATTTAAGGACTCTAATATACCAACAAGCTGGATTGAAACGTTTTCAAGGGCCCAAGAGCTAAATAATAAGCAAAGAGGCTTGGTAAACCGAAGCGGATTAGAGGGTAATCAGCTCACAACCAGCGAGTTGAACTAGGGATAACACAGAAAAAACGACTAAAATAAAAAGCCCCGCACTGCGGGGCTTTTCTTTTGTCTGCATACAGCCATATGCGGTTATATGTTAATTCTGCGTCAGCTGCCTCTGGGCTTCTTCCAGCGCGATCTCCAGCTGGCGGTCCAGAATATGGTCGGATACGTCCTTGCCTTTGGCTTGCAGGTCGGGAACGACCTTGCGCTTCACATCGTCAAAACCGGCTTCTTCCAGATTGGCGGAAACGACTTCCTTGGCATAGGTTTCGGCGTCGGCACCGGTCAGGCCGATCTGCTCTGCGACCCACAGGCCGAACAGCTTGCATGTGCGGGCTTCGACCTTGAACATCAGCTCCTGATCGTGGGCGTATTTCTTTTCAAATGCGTCCTTGCGGTCGTCGAGGCTCATTCATTGTCTCCTTTACATATGCGGTCTGTTGAAAAATTTAAGCCCCGCCTTTCTAACATTGGAAAGCACGGAAATCTAGGCTATATCAGGGGTATGAAAACATGGATCAATACGGGCGCGAAGCGCAAGGTTTTGTACGAAGGCAAGGCAAAGACCATCTATGAGG
The DNA here is from genome assembly GCA_035904625.1 of Alphaproteobacteria bacterium. Taxonomy (GTDB): domain Bacteria; phylum Pseudomonadota; class Alphaproteobacteria; order Micavibrionales; family Micavibrionaceae; genus Micavibrio_C. The sequence goes on from JAMHVA010000148.1 coordinate 6,481, forward strand.
GGCCGGAGCCGGGAACAGTCATCCAGTACTTCAAGGATGATGCTACGGCTGGCAACGGCGCGAAGCATGACATCATCGCGGGTAAGGGCGTTCTGAACAACCGTATCTCCGCGCATCTGATGACCAAACTGGAAGCCATCGGCATTCCCACCCATTTCATGCGCTCGCTGAACATGCGCGAACAGCTGGTGCGCCAGCTGGAGATTATTCCGCTGGAAGTCGTCGTGCGTAACATCGCCGCCGGTTCGCTGTGCAAGCGTCTCGGCGTGAAAGAGGGTACGATCCTCACCCACCCCATCGTCGAATTCTATTACAAGAAAGACGAACTGAACGATCCGATGGTGAATGAACATCACATCGTTGGCTTCGGCTGGGCCGACCCGTATGAACTGGAAGAAATCGTTCATATGGCATGGCGCGTGAATGACTACCTGAACGGGCTGTTCGCCGGTATCGGTTTGCGTCTTGTCGATTTTAAACTCGAATTTGGCCGTCTGTTCGGCGAATATGGCGAGTTGTATATCCTGCTGGCCGATGAAATCTCGCCCGACAATTGCCGCCTCTGGGATGCCAAGACCAATGAGAAGCTGGACAAAGACCGCTTCCGTCAGGATCTCGGTAATGTGATTGAAGCTTACGAACAAGTCGCTGAACGTCTGGGCCTGATTCCCAAGGGCGGGATCGTGCAGGGCGGCAGCATCAACGAACAGCTGGCGGCATCTCTGGGCGAGATCGAGAACGAAGTCGCCGAACAGCGCCGTCTGCGCGAAGTGAACAAAACATCCCCGAACAAGCCGCGGAAGGTATAAGCCATGAAAGCTTACGTGCACGTCACCCTGAAAAAAGGCGTTCTCGACCCGCAAGGCAAAGCCATCGGCCAGGCGCTGCACGGCATGGGTTTTGACGAGGTTGGTGAAGTCCGCCAAGGCAAAACCATCGAACTGGAAGTGGCTGCGGGTACCGATGTGAAACGCATCGAGCAGATGTGCGAGAAGCTGCTGGCCAATACGGTGGTTGAGGATTACAGGATCGAGATTGCGGCATAAAAAACCGTCATCCCGAGCGCAGCCGAGGGATCTGATAGGGTTTTATCTTATGAAACAAGGTTTTGTGTACTTCATTACCAACTGGACGCATGAAGTTCTGTATGTCGGTGTTACTAGCGATCTCGAGAGGCGTTTTGCTGAGCACCAATCAAAACTGGCTCCTGGATTTTCCAAAAAATACAATCTGAACAAACTGGTTTATTATGAGTGTTTCTCCGATATGGAGAATGCAATCCTGCGCGAAAAACAAATCAAAAAATGGGGTCGTAAGAAGAAGGATTTTCTAGTCGAAAGTGTCAATCCTGATTGGTTTCATCTTCATGATGGCAAGGCGATCAGATCCCTCGGCTTCGCTCGGGATGACAAGGTTATTTAAATGAAAACATACCTCCACGAAATTCCTCATATCCGCGAGGGGCTGGATTATCTCCTGCTCAATGATCGCGTCTTTAAAAAGCTCGATATCGCGCCGGAACACCTGACATGGCGTTACACCGCGCCGGGCTATGACTCGCTGGTGCGGATCGTCATCGGCCAGCAGGTATCGACCAAGGCCGCGCAAAGCATCTGGGAACGGTTCCGCAAGGAATTCGGTACTGTGACTCCGGCCAAGGTTCTGAAACGTAGTGAAGATGATTTAAGGGCGCTGGGCCTGAGTGGGCAGAAGGTCCGTTATATTCGCGGCCTGTCCGAAGCCGTGCAGAGCAAGGCGTTTAATCCTCATGCGCTGGAGAACCTCAGCGATGCCGATGTCTATGAAACCGTGACGGCCCTGAAAGGTTTTGGCCGCTGGAGTGCCGAGATGTACCTGATGTTCTCGCTGGCGCGGCCCGATATCTGGGCACCTGCCGACCTCGGTATCCAGAACGGCCTGAAGCTCTACCATCGCCGGGCGGAACGCCCAAGTGCCGATGAAGCCCTCAAAATGGGTAAGAAATTCGCCCCGCACCGCACAGCGGCCTCGATCCTGCTCTGGCACCTGACCACGTTAAAATAGCCAAGTATTGACATAAGACCAAGTTTTTGTTATAAAATTACCAACTTATAACAATGGGTGTTTGTGGATGAAGCTGGAAGAGTTCGAAGCTCTGACGATCGACGATTTTCCGCTCGTGCGCCATTTCCATGAAAGCGTCGGGCAGGGGCTCGCGCAACGCCTCCGTGCCGTACAATCCTCTATCGATACGAAAACTATCGTCTTCCCCGAGACGCTGTCTGAGTCGATCTTTCGGCTGGCCTGCGATTTTTCTCATCTTGAATCACCGCTGAACGACCAGATGGAATTATCGGTGCCTGTTCCGGTTGTTGTCGATACGCTGGGCCATCGCCGTGAAACGATCTATGCACGCGATGTGACAAATTCCAATATTGCCGGCATGCATGAACTGGCGGCGTTGATGGGCAACCCCAAGGCGGCGCTCGCGGCGGCTGTTTCTTATTACACAGGCCGGGGCCGTGATGAAAGCCGTCATGCGGCGGTCGTTTTTACACGCCATGCCGCCGCTGTCGGTAATCCGTACGCACCTGAATATCTGAAAGCGTTGCTGGCTCCGCCTCCTGCGCATGAACCATCGCGTGAGACGAAGCCAACAATGTTCCGCCGTCCGGGCACGCCGGGCGTTTCGGTCTGATCTTCCTTTAAGAATGCAGTTTTTGCGCTGGTGCCGACGGGTCGGGCCGGATATGACGTTCCGTATATATGCCGGGTTTACGGGCATAGGTCTTGAACACCATATATTCGGCAACGCTGCCAGCGTTGTGGGCATCCAGTTCCAGCGGCTGGAAACGATAGCCCCTCATGCCGGCACTGCGATCACCGTTGATATAGCCACCTTTTTCGCCGTTGGCGGCGAAGATGCGGGCCGCCATATAATCCGCATGATCCT
>JAMHVA010000149.1:0-2788 GCA_035904625.1 Alphaproteobacteria bacterium
GAATTATTTATTTCCTTGCCGCCGACCGTGCCGCTGCGTGTGGCTGCCGATGTCGATGCGGCGGTCGAAAGCTTCCGTAAGACCGATTGCGATATCGTCTGGGGCATTTCGCCCAGCCAGACCAATCCTTACTTCACGATGGTGACGATTGATGAGAACAATCTGACCCACATCTGTATCGAGGGGTCGAAGGCCACCCGCCGTCAGGATATTCCCAAGGTCTATGACATCGTTGGCGGAGTCTACGTCACGACTTCAGATTATGTAAAAAATTGTGCGAATAATAAAACACGTCTGATTGATGGGCGGGTCAGTTATTTTTTGGTGCCGCCTGAACGCGCGATGGATATCGACACCGAATATGACCTGTATCTGGCAGATATCCTGCTGCGCCATCCCTATCAGGGCCCTGCGGCCTGATCGGGATAGACGATTGCCGCCTGAATATGCTACATGCAGGGTCGAAATATCCTTGCAAATGGCATACTTATGAACCCGGAACGCACCTTGGAAGCTTACAGCGCAATCGCCCCTGTTTACGGCGAATATTCCCGCCAGCGTCAGGCTTATCTGGATGCTGTGGACGCCAAGGTGATTTCATCGCTGCGGCCCGGGATGCGCTGGCTGGATATTGGCGCGGGTGACGGGCGGCGTCTGGCAAAAATTCAATCCGCCACCGGCATTCAGGATATTCATGCGATCGAACCCAGTTCCGGCATGGCCAATGTCTGCCGTACTCAATTGCAGGTTCCGGTTCACGAAGTGTGCGCGGAAAATATCGATCAGTTGGATATCGGCCAGTTTGATGCCGTGACGGCCCTGTGGAATGTGTTTGGTCATGTGACATCGCCGGAAAAACGTCTGACGGCCATGACCCATATCGCTGCGAAGATGAAGACATATGCTGTTTTTATAATCGACGTCAATAATCGTCATAATGCACGGTCTTACGGTACTTTCAATGTTTTCAAACGCATTGTTGTCGATACGCTCGCGTTTGATGTCACGCGCGGTGATGCATCTTATGAATGGAAGATTGGCGATCAGACATTCCAAAGCTCCGGCCATTTGTTTACACCGGGTGAGATCGAGAAGCTGTTTGCAGGTGCGGGTTTGCGTGTGCATGAACGCCTGTCGTTTGATTATGAAACCGGTCAGGCGTCATCATCCCCATATAAGGGGCAACTATTCTATACGCTGAAGAAGCGCTGATATATCGGGTGCGATAAGGAAGATCATGTCATCTGAAAAGAAATACCTGTACTTGCCGCTTGAAATTGTTGTGCGCGAACATGATGGTAAAGTGACTCTGGCAGAGGAAGCGGCGCGTGCCGGATGGACGGTTCTAATCGGTCCAAAGCTTCATCTCTATGCCGTGCAGGAACAGCTGCCGCAGGGCGTTTTCCTTATCAAGAGTGCCACCCCGCATGAACTGGGGCAGATCCGCGACCTGAAATTATCCGGGCACAAAGTTTTCTCTCTTGATGAAGAAGGCGTTGTGACCTTCAAGCAATTCCTCGGCAATAATGTGCGTTACAACCGCGATACGATTGCTGAACTGGAGAAAATCTTCTTCTGGGGTCCGGAGCAGCAGAAGGCTTTTGATGAACAGTTGGGCGATCTATCTGACAAGGGGTGCGTCAGTGGCAGCCCACGCCTTGAATTCTGGCGCGATCATGCAGCATCGGTCTATCAGGATAAGGTGCAGGATATTCGGAACCGTTATGGGCGTTATGTGCTGATCCCGTCCAGCTTTGGGATTGCCAATAACGTTCTGGGTGGCGATCAGGGCGTACAGCTCACCAGAAAGCAAAGCGGCAATCTCTCGCGGGAGACCGTTAAGTTTCTTGTCGGACAGGCGGAGCAAAACCTGATTGCGTTTAAGGAATATCAGGATTTCCTGCCTGAGATTGCAGCTCGTTTCCCCAATACGAATTTCATCATCCGTCCGCATCCTTCCGAAGGGCATGAGGCATGGAAAGATCTGGTATCGGCGCACAAGAATTTTCATCTGGTCTATGAAGGCTCGGTGACGCCGTGGATATTGGCATCGGCGGCGATCTTCCATTTCAAAAGCACAACTAGTCTGGAGGCACATCTGATGGGGGTTCCCGCGATCACCTATGTACCGCCGCTGCCGCCTTATATGGATAAATATGAACTTGAGTTGCCGATGGCGCTCTCGCATGTTGCCCGCTCACGCGCGGCGCTGAAGGATTTGTTGGTGACGACGATTGAAGGATCGGGCTTGTCCGTTGCAGGCTCCCTCGGCGGTGTTGTCGGTAACTGGATATCGGTTGATCCTGCCCGTTCGGCGGCGCAACGTTTGCTGACGGAAATGAACCTTGTAGCGCCTCATCCGTTGCGCGAGTTGAACGAGCCTGAATATACGCCGCGTCAAAAATTCCGCCAGCATCTCGACCAGGTGCTGGCAAAGCTGGGGCAGATGGATATGGCGCGTGCCTATCTCCCGGCGCGCTTGCAGAAACGCCTGTCGGGTCTTGCATACGGATCGCATAAATATTCCGGTATGGATATTGAGCATACGAAGTGTGTGGTGCGATCCATTGAGACGCATAAGAGTATTGCAGAACCGCTGCATGTGACTCGCTTCACGGATACGGTTTTTGTTGTCTCTGCGCATCATGAAGGTTCCCCGGCATGACCGAACCCGTACGGGATGTCTTCTTCTTTATTCGCGCCTATAACGATCTGGATATCCAGTTGTCGTTGATATCCGCTTTTGCCAGTGACAGTCGTTTCCGCGTTGAGGTTTTCTTCTACCCAT
>JAMHVA010000150.1:0-2076 GCA_035904625.1 Alphaproteobacteria bacterium
TCCATGACTGAATTTAAATCAGAATTTCTTAAAATTATGCAGGAGCGCGGCTTTCTGCATCAGTGTTCGAACTTCGATGCGCTCGATGCCAAGCTGGCTGCTGGCCCGGTCAGCGCCTATTGCGGCTTCGACCCTTCAGGAAAATCACTCCATATCGGCCACCTCGTGCCGATCATGATGATGCACTGGTTCCAGAAGACCGGAAACAAGCCTTACACTCTGGTTGGTGGTGGCACCGGTATGATCGGCGATCCGTCGTTCAAGGACAAATCGCGCCCGATGCTGACGGCGGAAGATATCAAGAATAACGCTGAGGCGATCAAGCAGAACTACGCCAAGTTCATCGCGTATGGTAGCGGTACTAGCGATGCCGTGATGGTCAACAATGCCGACTGGTTGATGAAACTTAACTACATGGAGTTTCTGCGTGATTACGGCACGTTCTATACCGTCAACCGCATGCTGTCGTTCGATTCGGTAAAAATCCGCCTTGACCGCGAACAGCCGCTGACCTTCCTTGAATTCAATTACATGATCATGCAGGGGTACGACTTCCTGCACCTGTTCCGCACCTATGGCATCGAGGTCCAGCTCGGCGGATCCGACCAGTGGGGCAACATGATCAGTGGCGTCGACCTTGCCCATAAAGCGATTGGCAAAGAGTTGTTCGTCCTGACTGTGCCACTTTTGACCACAGCATCCGGCGCGAAAATGGGCAAAACTGAGGGCGGCGCGGTCTGGCTGAACGGCCAGATGACCAGCCCGTATGAGATGTGGCAATACTGGCGCAACACCGAAGACGCCGATGTCGGCAAATTCCTGAAACTGTTTACGACTTTGCCGATGGACGAGATCGCCCGCCTTGAAAAGCTGGGTGGAGCCGAAATCAATGATGCGAAAAAGATCCTCGCCTTCGAAGCAACTAAACTCTGTCATTCGGAAGCTGAAGCACTCGAAGCTGCGGAAACCGCCCGTAAGACGTTCGAGCAGGGTGGCGCAGGCGATAACCTGCCGAGCATTGAAATTCCGGAGGCAGCCCTCAAAGCCGGAATTTCCGTGGTCGAGCTTCTGAAACAGACCGGCCTCGTCACATCGAACGGCGAAGCGAAACGCCTGATCGAAGGTGGCGGTGCCAAGCTGAATGACGAAGCTGTCAATGATGCAGGCCTGACGGTTACGGCCTCGGCCCTGACAGCAGACGGCTATATCAAGCTGTCATCCGGCAAGAAGAAACACGCCCTCGTCAGAATCAAGGCGTAATCAGTTATAGGATTTTTTGGTTTGTTTGGGCGGAGGCGTTTCGGCCTCATCGCTGTCGCCATCCATATCGATGCCGCCTTCAAAGAGGATCGAGCGCAGGAAGCCCGGCGTGAGCACCGATAGGGGATTGACGAACACGCGCGGATTATCAGACGGGCCTTTCATCGCGTAGGTCGCGGCAATGATCCCGCCATTCTTGCCACCTGTCAGCAACGATCCGATAATCGGAATGCTCGAAACCACTTTATTGATCTCAGACATCGGCACAAACGTCCCACTGATATCCATGGTACCTTTGGTCTGGTTGACCGTACCGCCAAAGCTGAGTCCAATCGATGCGCCTGAGGTACGGCCATTATTCACACTGATAACACGGCCATTCGGCGTATCTTTCCAGATAAAATCCGTGCGCAGCTTGGAAAACGAAATGCCTTTGTTTTGCAGGAGCTGGTTGACTCCGGAAAGGCTGAGGCCATTGACCAGCTGGGCCAGTGCGGGCGCTTTGACGACACTGAAATCCTTGATCGTAGCCGTGCCCTTAAGATCGTTGAGCTGACCGCCTGAAATCTGTTTACCATCAACGTTAAGCGTGCCGCCAATCATGTTGTCGTAAATATCAAAGGCCCGCAGCGTTTGTCCAGCATCAGCTGCGAGGACCTTGAGAGTCATAACGCCGCTCTGATCCGGCTTCATTATTGTATGGAACGAACCTTTGCCGATGCTTGCAATCAAATCAAGATCGGTCACATGGCCCTGCGGATTGACGGCCACAGCAAGGGTCGTACCCTTAATCACCTGATCCGCGTCATCACCTGT
>JAMHVA010000151.1:0-2645 GCA_035904625.1 Alphaproteobacteria bacterium
TCAGGGTGCAGAATTTACGGGAACTGCCAAACATACGAATACCTCGGATCAAAAACCTTGACGGAATCACCGGACGGCGAACGCCCGAATGAAATATTGCACAAAATTAGCCTGTTAAAACAAAGAGAACAAGAGGTGTTTTGGTGATAGGGACCGGGTGTACCCAACAACGCACACGCGGACGGGTTTCCGGCGGGGTCATTGCCCCGCCCGCATCAGCCCGTGGCGGTTCATGGAACTTAAGACCTTGGACTTGTAAACCTTGCCGACGGAAGGGGTCCGGGAGTGATAATTGGAGATCGCCTGCGCCAGAGAGCCGGTTTCATTGAGATGACGACGGAGTATCCAGGCCGCCACGCCGACATTGGTGCAGGGATCGTCCCGCACCCACTGGCGGGCGGTGGTCTTGGTTACCCCCCACTGGCCCGATAACTCATTCATCCATATGGTATTAATCTGCATGGGGCCCAGGTCGTAACTGCCGTTCTGGTTGGGGCCGACCTCTTGTCCGACACGCCCTCCCTCGACCTGATAGATGCCCAGCAGCACATGGGGCGGCAACTCATAGGTTTCCGCCGCCAGCAACAGACATGCCGCAAAGACTTTACCGATCATGTTTCACTCAATACCCCTGCTCTTTCTAGCCTATCACAGGATGGAAAGCGAGTCCGGGGATTATTATGTATTCTCACCTTCGGCTTTTTTCGGCGGTGTCTTGAAAAAAGACATGGGATTATAAGGGCCATCCGCCATCGGAGGGGCAGATTGCGGTTCTGGCGGCAAGGCCGCCGCCGGGGGTGGCGTCATCGGCACGACAACCGGCGATACCGGGGCCGGACGAACCGGGCCGCCAGAGGCTTGTCCGCTGCCGAACCGGGCCGCCAGAGGCTGGCCCAGAATTTCCAGCATCGCCGCCTGACGGTCAAAGGCCTGCCACAGCGAATCAAGCGGCAGCATGCCGCCATTGCCCTGCGCGGCCTGACGAGCGGCATCATCCATGGACAGGATCCGTTTTTTCTCCCCTTCGTGGCAGGCGCAGTAGAGCGGCACAAGCGCCTGCAACAGGGTCAGTTCAGCCTGTTTCAGAACAGCCGGGACAGCACCCGGCAACAGGCGGCCAGCAATGCCGCCGGCCTGTGCGACCAGACGGTCGGTAACATCCTGCACCATTTTCTTTTCAGCACGACCGAACGAATAGTCAGCCACCACGGCCACAACCGGGGTCAGGGCGCTCAGGCACTGGATCATCACTTGTGTTTCATCTGCCGGGGTTGCCCCGGTTTCCAGCGCCTGAAGCCGCGCGGTATTGCCAGCGGCAGGTGTAAAGTTATCAGCAAATGTCAGGACAGCCGACAAAGCCGCCGCCATCGATTTGGTTTCATTCGGCGTGGGGACCGAACCGGTCTTGCGATACAGCCCGCCCACAAGCTCGCTGGACAGGGCGGCCAGCGCCAGACGCACGGATTCGCCTTCCGCGCCGCCTTCCCGCACATCCATCACCGCCGCAAGATCGACGCCCGATTGCACCGACACCGCCAGCAGTTCAGCAACGATTGTCGCATTGGGCCGACCTTCCACCGGACGGCTGACCGCCGCCGACAATAACGGCGCACCGATTTTTTCAAGAACCTGCAGATGGTATGATGTCTTCTGCGTCATGGTGATATTCCTGTTTACTGGGTGGTCGCGAGATCGCCGATCATGGCCTTCAGATCACGGGCACGGCCCTGCACGACCTTCACTGAACCGTCCTTGGCGCGGTAGATGCTGAGCGGCGTCACATTCAGTTTCCATGCCTGCATGATCGACAAATTGCGTTCGACGCCCTGTTCGTTGACACCGGTCGTCACCGGCAACGATTCCTTGTCGCCGTCAAGGTGACGGTACCAGCGTTCCTGACCGTTCGGTACGGCGAGCAGCAGCGCCGCCTGCGCCTTGGTATCGTCCTTAAAGCCGACCGGAATCATGCGGACCTGCAACAGGCCCTTGTCGATATAATCCGCGCGTAAATCCTTCATCAGGTTATGGCAGTGCTGGCACTGCGGATCCATGAACGTGTAGATCACCGGCGCTGTCGGCTGACCCAGCGTGACCCAGTTACTGGATTCAATATCGGCGAAAAGCTTTTCCGAGGGCGACTTAAGGGTTTTTGAAATCTCGTCTTTATTCAGGCCATCAAGAACGGAGCCTGTTTGCGGCTTTGGCGGCTCGGCCTTCAGGATGTCCAGCGATGCACCGCTGGCTTTCTGCAGGGCGCTGACCTGACGGAGCGTCACCATTTTGCCGCTCTTATCGAACAGCAGACCCAGCAGGACATATTCGCGGTCCGGCGTGACATAGAAATATTGTTCCTGACCGTCCTGAATCGCGAGCCAGCCATCGAGGCCCGCCTCATTTCCCATATATCTTATTTGTGCGCCTTCTGTGGCCAGCGCCTCGAGCGGGGCGGGCATCGGCGGCTCTTTTTTGACAGCGTCTTGGGCCCACACGGGAGTAGACATAACAAGAGCGAGTGTCAGGCTGAGGAAGGACCGGGAAAGAGTTGTCATCTAAAATGCTCCGCATGTTTGTAAGGCCACCGCATTCTATGACACAAGCATCCGGATTTCAAAGACTCTCGCATAAAACAATCCCGATTGGGGTTT
>JAMHVA010000152.1:0-1808 GCA_035904625.1 Alphaproteobacteria bacterium
GGCAAACCTGACCATATCCATGATCAGTTGATTATCGGCATAATCTGACTCAACGGTCTCAATCCGCTGATCCAGCGTGCCCTCATCACCAAACATCTGATTGAATGCACGCTGAAGCAGGCGTATCTGGTCTTTATCAAACCCACGGCGTTCCAGCCCAACCAGATTAAGACCGGCGAGAAACGCACGTTCACCTTTCACGCGGCCATATGGAATAACGTCATTTTCAACACCTGACATGCCGCCGATAACAGCATGCGACCCGATGCGAACGAACTGATGGACTGCCGATAATCCGCCGATCAAGACAAAATCCCCGACAGTTACGTGCCCTGCCAGCGTTGCATTGTTCGCCATGATCACATTATTGCCCAGATGGCAGTCATGCGCGACATGCGACGACATCATGAACAGGCCGTTATCACCGATAACAGTTTCCATCCCGCCGCCTTCGGTGCCGGGGTTCATCGTCACGTGCTCTCGGATGGTATTATTCTTGCCGATAATCAGGCGCGACTCCTCGCCATGATATTTCAAATCCTGCGGCGGATGGCCGATCGACGCGAACGGATAAATCTTGCTGCCTGTACCGACTGATGTATGACCATCGATCGAGACATGGGAAACCAGAGTCACATCATCCCCCAGATCGACGTGGTCACCGACCACGCAATAAGGGCCGATACGCACGTTCTGGCCGATACGGGCTTTGGGGGAAACAATAGCAGTTGGATGGATTAAATCAGTCATATCAAATATATAGAAAGAAACTGCGGGAACACCAAGTCACGCTTTATTGCGCGTTGTTACAATCAATTATCCACGATCATGGCGCTGAATTCTGCTTCCGCGCATAGCACGCCATTGACCATGGCCTCACCCTTGAATTTCCATACCGATTTGCGGTTCTGGATCTTGGTGACATGGATATGAAGACTGTCGCCCGGCGTCACCGGCTTGCGGAATTTGGCGCTGTCGATGCTCATGAAATAAACCAGTTTTCCCTCAGCTTCAGCCCCCAGAGTCTGAACAACCAGAATAGCCGACGTCTGGGCCATCGCTTCCACGATCAGAACGCCCGGCATCACCGGAAATGTCGGGAAATGGCCCTGAAAATGAGGTTCGTTCATCGTGACATTCTTCAGACCGACGGCGCTCTCGCCCGGCACGAACTCAAGAATGCGATCCACCAGCAAGATCGGATAGCGATGGGGGATCATCTTCATGATGCGATTGATATCGAGGATATTTGTATCAGTCATGATGGGTCTTCTTTCTCGTTTTTCTTTAGCGCCATACGGTTCAAAATCGCGGTCTGCCTGAAAAACTGCTTAATCGGCACAGCCGGGTATCCCATATATTCTTTCCCTGCGGGAATATCACGCAAGATACCCGTCTTGGCACCGATGCGCGCTCCTTTTCCGATCCGCAGATGGCCGGCAATACCGACCTGCCCGGCCAGAACAACAAAATCTTCGAGAACAGTGCTACCGGAAATTCCGACCTGTCCGGCAATCACACAGGCACGGCCAATCTGAACATTATGCGCAACCTGAACCAGATTATCGATCCATGTTCCCGCACCAATCACAGTATCAGGCCCCGACCCGCGGTCAACCGTTGTGCCCGCGCCGATCTCGACCCCGTCACCGATCACGACCCGCCCCAGTTGCGGCACTTTAACAAAGCCGCGCGGATCAATGGCAAACCCGAAACCGTCCTGCCCGATACAGGCCCCCGGATATACGCGCACATGATCGCCCATCAATGTATGGCTGACGACAGCATTCGCGCCGATACGGCACCCC
>JAMHVA010000153.1:0-6048 GCA_035904625.1 Alphaproteobacteria bacterium
TCTATAGCTCTAATTGCTGTTTCAGCAGTAATCGTTGCCTTTTATTTGAATTACTCTGGTGCACTTGATACGCCAGAGAATTCTGGCGGATGGTTTTATGCGTACCAGAATATTTTTGCAGGTATTTTCGCAATAATAGGCGGCTTGATTGCCTACGAAGGAGCTATTAAGCCAATTAAGTGGCAAGAGAGCCTTCTTGAAGAGGAAAGAAAGAAGCTTATCGAAGATTTGCGTGCGGATAGTAGCCTAGCAATTTTCAATGTAATTATTATTGATCGCCTTATTCAAAAAAATATGACCAAGCATGCGCTCGAATTAATTCAAGACCAGATCCCTTTAGAACTCGGCTACAAATTTACGAATGATAGTGCAATAGAGAAATTAGCGAGTAATAAAAGAAACAATGCAAGAGGCATGGTCAAGTGGATTGAAAAGTATAATGAGGCTATGCTTGCTAAGGATTTTAGGGCTGCATATGAGGTAGGTAGTAATTTCTACATAGACTATACTATTTTATTTGATGATGACTTAAAGGAAATCAATAATTTATGTGATAGGATGGTTGACCTAGTAGTTAAGGCGAACCCTTCTTAATGCTTGGGCTGGTTAAATTTAGAGGATGACCTAAGGCTAAAAAAGCCCTGAATCATTGATATGCCACCCCTGTTCCGATCAGAACATGGGTGTTATATATGAATGACAATCAGACATTTATTTTACAGGGGTTCTGTACGATGCGTTATCTGCCGCAAACCAAAAAAAGCCGTGAAGACATGCTGGCCGCCATCGGCGTGAAAGTGGTTGATGAACTATTCCGCGATGTTCCCAAGGCGGCCTTTATCGATGGCAAGGCCAAAATCGCCGATCACATGGGCGAAATCGAAATCGAACGCCTGCTGTCCGGCTATGCGAACCAGAACCGCGCGGCGAACGCCGGTCCCTTTTTCCTCGGTGCCGGGTGCTATAACCACCATATCCCTTCCAGTGTCGATTACATCATCCAGCGTTCTGAATTCCTGACCGCCTACACGCCCTACCAGCCGGAAATCGCGCAGGGCACGCTGCAGGTGATTTTCGAATATCAGACCTTCATCGCCCAACTGACCGGGCAGGATATCGCCAACGCTTCCATGTATGACGGCGCGACCGCCGCCGCTGAAGCCGCCCTGATGGCGATGCGCGTGACCAAGCGTGACAAGGTCGTGCTGGGCAACACACTGCACCCGCATTATCGCGACGTGGTGGAGACCTATGTGAACAATCAGCATGGCGCATCGCTGGCCGATGGCAAACCTGATGCGCAAACCGCCTGCGTCATTCTGCAAACACCCGACTTCCACGGCACGCCGCACGCAATGGCGGAATGGCGTAAACTCTGCGATGAAACCGGTGCGCTGCTGGTCGTGGTCGTGAATGAAATCCTCTCTCTGGGCCTGTTGCCCGCCCCTGTGGAAGCCGACATCGTCTGCGGCGAAGCGCAATCGGTGGGTGTCGCCATGTCTTACGGCGGGCCGCACCTGGGCTTCTTCGCCACCAAAGAAAAATTCCTGCGCCAGATGCCGGGTCGCCTCTGCGGTATGACGGTGGATGCCGACGGCAAACGCGGTTTCGTCCTCACCCTCAATACCCGTGAACAGCATATCCGCCGCGAAAAGGCGACGTCCAACATCTGCACCAATCAGGGCCTGATGGCGCTGGCCTTTACCGTGCATATGGCGCTGCTGGGCGAGGGCGGGTTTAAGCAGCTCGCGACTCTCAACCATGAACGCGCCTGCGATCTGGCCGATGCACTGGCCAAGGTGCCGGGTGTCAAAGTCGAAAACAAAACATTCTTCAATGAATTCGTCATCGATCTGGGCAAGCCTTCAAAAGCGATTGTCCAGAAACTTGCCGATCAGGGCATCATCGCCGGTCTGGCGCTCGATGGAAACAAACTCCTCGTCACTGCCACGGAAATGACCACCGATGAACACATCAATGCTTTCACCAAAGCTTTGAAAGAGGTTTTGTAGGTGAATACAATAACCATTAATCAGATTGGCTGTCTTCTTGTCAGAGGCATTTCCCTGTTCTTGGCTGTCGAGATGTTTGCGGCCTTGGGTTTTGTTGCGAATGCGCTGATGTCAGCTGAGGCGGATATGGTAACAAAAATAATTTCTGTTTTTCCTTACACAGCCTTCGGCATGATATCTATCCTTTTATGGATCAAAGCCCCTTGGATATCGACAAGGATGATACAGGAAGAAACGGAAGTCTCAGTTCCATTTACGTTCGATAATATCCAGATAGCGCTATTGGTTACGGTGGGGTTTCTGGTGTTTTTGACAAGAGGATTAGAATCGGCATTCCTAGTATTACAACATATTATCTCAGTTTTACAGGGGCAGGACACTTTCGCAATCTGGCAGGTGACTCAATCTTTGTTGATTTTTGGAATGTCCTTGTTTTTGATTTTTTCTCCGAGAGGAATAGTGAATATTATTCGATATACGCGCGTAGCTGGGACTAAAAAATGATCGCTGAAAGAATGATGAGTCCTGATAAAATCGACGTGAGCCTGTCACGTGAGCAGACATTCGATGTCATGACCGCTGACGGGAAGAAAATCTTCGTCTATTGCAATCGCGCCGGTGATACGCCGTCAAACAAAGCTGTCCTGATCGGGCATGGTCTGGCGGGGTCCCCGAATTCATACATGCATATGATGGCGCGTGATTATTTCAATGATCGCGGCTATGACGTTTATCGCATGGCGTTTTACTGGGACGAACCGGGTTATCGCGTCCTTCATGACTGCACACTGGAAGTACAGGGCAATGACCTGAATGCGGTTCTCGATCATGTGCGCGGCAAGCATAAGAAGATGTATGTCTGCGGTCACAGCTATGGCGGCCTGACACTGGTGGTTGCCAACCCGAAAGCAGACGCCATTTCGTTTTGGGACTCATCGTATCAGCCATGGGATCGTTTCTGGTCCAATGCCGCGACACCCACGACAGACGGCGCTTATATGCTGCACTGGGAATACGATATCAGGATCGGCACGCCGATGATCGAAGAAGCAAAATCCCTGACGCGCGACAAGGTGCGCGGCATGACGGCACGAATTCAGTCCCCGTCTCAGGTAATGGTCGCCGGGGCCAGCTGGCTGCATGACGATACATCGATGCTGTTCGATGATCTGTCCTGCCAGAAAGAGCGTTACGAAATTCAAAAGGCCGGGCACACCTTCGTCGAAGGGAAGACGGTTTATGAACTACTGGAAAAAACCCACGAATGGTTTGAGAGGTTTTAAAAATGGTTGCTGAAAGAAAAATTGAATCCGTACAGGAAAAGAACGACATGAACATCATGGATCAAACCCGTGGTCTGAACTACGAGGAAAACCTGTTGTGGGAGAAGGGCTACGGCGATCATCCGGGCGTTGATCTGCCTGCCGTCAGAGGCACGAAATCACGCACCGGTCTGCCCGCGCGCGATAAAGTCGGTCTGCCGCAACTCTCCGAACCGCAGGTGCTGCGTCACTTTGTGCGTCTTTCGACCAAGAATTATTCCATTGATCATGGCTTCTTCCCGCTCGGCTCCTGCACGATGAAGCATAACCCGCGCCTGAACGAAAAAATCGCACGTCTGCCCGGCTTCGGCGGCATCCACCCGATGCAGCCCACGTCAACCGTGCAGGGTGCGTTGCGCGTGATGTTCGAATTGCAGGACATTCTGGGCGAACTCACCAACCTGCGTGGCGTCTGCCTGACTCCGGCTGCCGGTGCGCATGGCGAACTCGCGGGCCTGATGACGATCCGCCGCGCCCATGAAATGAACGGGCAGGGCCACCGCAAGGTGATTTTGGTGCCTGACTCCGCGCACGGCACCAACCCGGCGACCGCCGCCATGTGTGATTACACATTGCGTGTCATCCCGACGAAAGAGGGTGGTCGCGTGACGGTCGAAGCGTTCAAGGAAGCCTTGGGCGATGGCAAAGACGTTGCGGGCATGATGGTGACCAACCCCAACACCTGCGGCCTGTTCGAACGCGATATCATTGCGTGCGCTGACCTGCTGCATAAGGCGGGCGGTTATTTCTATTGCGACGGCGCCAATTTCAATGCGCTGGTCGGTAAAATCCGCCCCGGCGATTTCGGCGTCGATGTCATGCATATCAACCTGCATAAAACATTCTCGACCCCGCATGGTGGCGGCGGGCCCGGTTCCGGCCCCATCTGCGTGAACGACAAGCTAAAACCCTATCTGCCGATGCCGCTGGTGGTGAAGAATGCTGATGGCACATATCACCTTGAAGAAGACGGCGAACGCGAAACCACCATGGGCCGCCTGAAAGGCTTTCAGGGCCAGTTCGGCATGCATATCCGCGCGCTGACCTATATTCTCTCGCACGGGGCCGATGGCTTGAAACAGGTATCGGAAGATGCCGTGCTGAACGCCAACTATATCCTCAGCCAACTAAAAGAGGATTTTTATGTGCCGTTCGACGGCCCCTGCATGCATGAATGCCTGCTGACCGACAAGCTGCAAAAGGACGCGGGCATCACCACGCTCGATATCGCCAAAACGCTGATCGAACACGGCATGCACCCGATGACGACGTTCTTCCCGCTGGTGGTATCCGGCGCGATGCTGATCGAACCCACCGAAACCGAAAGCAAGGAATCGCTGGATCGTTTCATCACCGTGATGAAGTCAGTGGCCTCCGACGTGAAAGCGGGCGATGCCGACAAATTCCACAGCTACCCGCTCTCCGCCCCCCGCCGCCGCCTTGATGAAACCAAGGCCGCCCGCGAACCGGTGCTGCGCTGGAAGGAATAAGGCAAAAATAAAAAAGAAAAGGCCGCTCTCGTAGCGGCCTTTTTTCATCTCCATGCCGTTGTTCTATGCCGCCGCCGGTTTGGGCGGGGCGATGGCATGCGAAACAGGTGTTTCCAGCACCGATCGTAAATCCTGCCGCAGGCCGATGAAATTCACGCCGTATGACGGCAATTCCCCGAGCGTACTCGTCAGCAGACTGTTGATGTAATCGGATGCCCGGCCATAATCCACCCGCGGTGTCGTGCTGCGCGCATCGGTGCAACTCGTGGCGGGCGGTGTGGCGGTGCTGTCCGTATTGGCGGGGGCATGGGCGTGCGTCAGGTCCAGCGCCGGGCGGGACGACGAAGACGGCGCAAGCGCGCCTGCACGGCTCAGCCCGTACCGGTCTATGGCCCGCTTCTTGTAATTGTTCAGCAGATATCCATCGTCATACCATGAACGGAAAGCCGCCAGTGTGGCCTCCGGCGGTGTGGCGCCGCGGTTGATCGCGGTGGAAAACGCATCCGTAATGCGGGCATAACAGATGCTGTTCGGCCCGTAATTGTAAGGATTGTTATGATGGTTCCACGGGCCGCTGATACCGGCCTGCTTCAATTCCCACATGACCAGCGCGGCGGTGGCCTCCGATTCGGCTTCCTTTGCAAATTCAATATGCAGCCCGTCACTTTGCGAAATCGGAATGATCCGTGACGATCCGCTTTTCTCCTGGAACAGGTGCCGCAGTTCATGGGTGGCGTCACCGATGATCGCATCATCGCTCTTGGCGGCATTGACGCTCAAGACGCCCGCGCCCATGAAATAAGCCGCATGCAGGCTGCCCATATCATTGTCGAAACACATCCATGCCGGGTTGCGGTCATATTTGACCGCGGTGGCCAGCAAGTCGCGTCCGGTTTGTGAATAGTTGAGCGTGCGCGTGAACTGGTCGATCCGTGCGGCGATGGCCGGGTTGGCGGCACCGCCTGATATCGGCCCGCAGATCTCCTGCGCGTTCTCGTAAATCGCCAGAACCCGGCGGGGCACTGTGGGCGTGCGCGCTGGAGCGGCTTGCGCCAGCGACTGTGTCGCCGTTTCGGGGACGGATGGCGCGGCGACGGCCGGTATATTGGCCGGTATGGCAACCGCCATATGCGTGGCGAGAAATGTACCGGCGAGAAGCCGGGTAACCAGCTTCCTGATAGTGGATGGCATTGTAAACTCCCTGTTCATGCGGGCTCTGTCGGC
>JAMHVA010000154.1:0-3518 GCA_035904625.1 Alphaproteobacteria bacterium
AGCCGTCTGATCTTGAGGGGCTGAGTCCGGATTATGAAGCGGCGTGGGTTAAGGCTTACGGTCATGATGCATTGAACCGTTATCGTAAGACGAAGCATGATGGCCGACACCTGATTGTCGATTCACCAACGTAGCGATGAGAGTAAAAAACGACTCATGAGCTTTCATATAATAATATCCGGGAAGGTTGCGTAGGGAATGAGTTGGACTGGGAGTGATATACTGAAGAAACTGGGGCTTGCGGCTGACCGGCCAAAGGCACCCGGATCTGCACCGCTGACTCTGGCAGGGTCGGCGTATGATCGTGACTCAGGACTGATTGTCGCTCTGAAATCAAAGACAGAATTCGACGAAAAGGGGCAGCCCTCTGACGTGGCTTTACGCTACTGGCGTCACCTGCCTTATGGCACCAGCCATGGCCAGGATCTTTTCCGCATCAAGTTTTCCCCTGTAAAGGGTAAAAAGGGGCAGGTCGAGCTGGATCAGATCTGGTTCCAGTCCTATCAGGTTTTTGGAAAAGATCGGGGTGACAACCCTGATGATCCGCAGATGCGCAAGAATATCAACCGGGTGTTTGGCGCGATCAGTAATCTGAATGCCCATCTGCGCGAAAAGGAAGATGTATCACAGATTGCCAAGATTGTTGCTGATTCCTATGTTGCCGAAGCAACAGGTGAAGACTTGGTTATTCGGGGCCTGAACGCCGAACGCGGCGGATTTTCGTTTCCTCTGTCGTCCCGGTTTTTACAGGCGGCGGCGCCCGGCATTCAAAAGGGGCCTGAGTTCGGCGATATCGATCTTGATGATCTCAAGACGATGCTGGGTTTTCGCCAGAACAGTTTTGAATCGCAGAAAGATTTCTCAGGAAGCCGTACGGTTCCTGCCGTCGATCCGCAATCGGGTGTGGGGTATATCGGCGGGGTTAAGGTTAGCCGCACAGGTTCTGCCAGGTTCACGCTGGAAATGTTTATTCACCCGGAAGACGTGCCGGAAGGTGTGGATGCAAAATCCATCCCCGATCTTGCGCGTCTTGAGTTTGAGCGTACGGGTGCACGTTCGTTCGCGCTGACTGACGCCCGTTTCATGGGGCAAAAAGTTTCTATGGCGGATACGCGTAAAATCCTGAGCCTGATCGGGTTTGTTCAGGATTCAAACCGCGATCTGGCCAATCACAAATACCCCGAGTTTATGAATTATATCTACAAACATGATCTGGCCGATGAAATGTCACCCTTCAAGACGCCGCCTTCTCTGGAGGAAACCGGCGGGGAGTTTCTGTACGGTTCGCTTCATGGCTGCGGCTTTGAAAAAAAGATCGAGCAATTTGGCGACCAGATCGGTATTGCCGCCGTACTTCTGTCGCGGGGTACAAAAAAAGACGGGACGATCAGCACTGTCGGGGTTGCCGTTGATTTTCCGTTTGCGTCGGGTGGGCCGAATTCAAATGTCGATGGGGCTGTTCCTGACTACCTTCAGTTCCTTAAAGATATTCATTGCTTCTGCATCACGCACGATCACTATGACCATAAAGGCGGCTTTTCTTTCTATGCGCAAAAAGGCCTGTTGAAAGATAAAACGATATACGCGACGAAACGCGTGAAGCGAATGATGGAAAAGGACATGAACGCGATGAGCGTGCCACGTTCTTTGCGCCCGAAGATTGATATTGTCAGAGGCGAGGGGGCAATCCCCGTTCGTGATGAGGATGGCAATGTCCGCATGTGGGTCCAGCATTCCGAAGACGCGACCAAGCACTCGGCCTTGTGTACACCTTATATTGTGACGTCGTGCTACAACGATGATCACTATAAGGGGTCGGTTGTCATTTACGGCGATAGCCGGGGCCTTGAAGACAAGGCCAAAAAATTCTTCCAGCAGGGTACGCGGCTGCTGCCGGATCAGGCAAAGAAACACGGGCTTGCGGTCAGCCCGGACAAAGTGAACAAAGACATCACTGTGGCCTTACACGATATTACCGCGATCGAATATGACGGGGTTTCACCAGAGCCGCAGGAGGTTGAGGACAACCTTCAGGAGGTTTTTGGCTGGTTCTCGGATATGGGTATAATCGAGGCGCCGATCAGCACCAACAATGCCGAATATACGGCGGCATTCAATCTGGCGCATAAAACAAGACGCCATGTGACGGCTGTGGGCGGGAATGCCGAAGCCCGGGTGGCCAATATGAATTTGTTCGGCGTCCTTCCTGACCTGGATTTGCGGGATATCCGTATTGATCCGTTGAAGGAAAGATATAAAAGAAAAGCCGACAGGCTGATCCCGAAGGATATTCTGGATGAATATTTCTCCCTTCTGAATTCCGATCCTGAAGAGGGTGAAGATGATGAGATGCGTGAGAAGCGACTGGCTCTCGATCACCTTCAGAATATCAGGGATTATATCGAGCGTTTGCCGCCGGATGAACGCGAGCACGAAGATAACGTCCATCTTTATATGCGCAAATGCCTGCAGGAATATGGCGCTGTTGTTTTTGAAAATGACGTGAATGGCTATCTGATGTGGCGTGCCGTCATGGACCGTCAGGAAAAGGCGTCGTTGCGGGCGACGCGCACGTCGGCTTTGGGGCGCGAATTCAGGAATGATCCGAAATCGCTTCTGATCCTGGTGACGGGTACGCAAGGGAACAGCGAAGAGAAATTGTCAACGCTGCAAAAGCTGATCAATTTTTATTCGCTTCTGGATGCTGATGAGTCTGTTCGTCCGACCGGTTACAAGATCGATCTTGACCGTTATGTCGCGGTGATCACGCAGCCCGCCATTCCCGGAAACGAGGAATCGCAGGAACGTATGATCATGGATCTGGTGCGCGCCCGCGATATCACCGTGGTGGGCGCTTTCATGAATGGCTTCAAGGTTTATAATCCCAAGGGTCATCGCGAGCGTATTGTGGCTGATCTTCAGGCGCGGGGCTGGCGTCATGGATTTGATGCGCAGGGCAATATCCATGTTTATGATCATCCCATTCATATCCATGGTCACGGGTTCCGGCAGGATGTTGTGCAGGTCGCCAAAACGATCAAGGCCCAGCGGCATGAAGCCCACCACATTCCAAGCTATGACGCTTATGAGACATTCAGAAGGACGATGCGCGACAATGGCCTGACGCATTCCGAGATCAAGCCCGACGATTTCAAGTTTTTCAGTGTTGATGGCAATGCGAAAAATGAATCCGATGTGTTCAAATGCGTCGCTCAAATCAACCCTTCTTACATCCTTGTTCGTCGCCTTCTGAAATACGGGCAGGCGCATGGCGGCTATGTGGAATGGGAACGCGCGACCATGTTGCGGCGTGAGGGACAGAACCGCGAGGATGGATTGTCGGCGCGCATCGCCGGTCGCGAAGATTTCCGCCAGACTCTGGCCAGTACAGACTGGCAACTGGTGAGCAACCCGTCCAGACACGAGTCGTTGAATCGCCACCGAAAGGTCGGCCCTGGTTCCGCCGAGCGTCATGAAACATGCTCACCGCGCAGCCGTTCGAGGTTTAGTTCGCCCCT
>JAMHVA010000155.1:0-4616 GCA_035904625.1 Alphaproteobacteria bacterium
GATAAAGCGGACTGACGCCATGCCGTAACCGTGTTCGTCGAGGGCGCGTTTTCCGGCGGCGATCAGGTCGGGGTTGTCGGCCAGACCCAGATAGTTATTGGCGCAGAAATTCAGCACATGATCACCGCCGGTGACGGTGATGTCGGCTGACTGCATTGAGGTGATGACACGTTCCTTTTTGTAAAGGCCGCCTTCGCGCACCTTTTCAATTTCGGATTCCAGATGAGAGAGGAGTTTTGTTTTCATGGCCCCAGAATAGCACCCGCACCCGGGGTATAAAAGGGGCAATTATATCTTGCGCGGGACCTGATAACGGCCGGTTTCCGCGGGGTTGGATTCCCTGAGTTTCTGCTGCTTGCCGATCAGGGAGTCGGCGCAGGCTGCCGTGATGTTCTGCACGGTGACGGGGCGGCTGGTGAGCGTTTCATCATAGAGACTGGTGATGGTCTCGTTCCGTTCGACGCCATCCAGTTTTGCATCGGTGATGACGCTGCGGCCCGTGGCGATGCGTTCGGAAATCATCGATGCCGAATAACCGCAGACAACGACATGATCGGCGGTGGCGGTCAGGCCGATATAGGGATTCAGGCGTTCGCCCGCGTGATGGGTATCATGATATTTCTTGTCGAAGCCGATCACGGGTAAATTCCTGTCCGGCATCATCTCCTGCAGTTCCCAAATCATCCGTTTGAAATCGATGTCCTTGGTGCGGTGGCAGGATGTGACGAAGAATGTCGCCTCGGGCATGTCCTTGGCATGACGTGCCAGTTGTTCTTTGATCGTGTAAGGATCAAATCCATCAGCGAGGTGCAGGGCGATGAAGGGACGCGGCAGGTCTTCGTATTCCTGTGCGAATAAATGGCCCTCCCATTCCATTTTTGCCTTGTCGATGTGATGCGGCAGGGCGGTGTGTTCGCCTGCGATCTCGCTTTCAACGCCGCAGAATTCCGGCAGCTTCTCGTTTATCTCAGTGACCAGCACGCCGCAGCCGGACGTTGACATATCGGCCAGTATTTCTGGCGCGGTTTGTCTTGCGAAATAGAAATCCGGATTTCCGGCCTTCCTGAAAATCAGGCGAACTTTGTCATCGTTGCTCAGTTGGTTATGCGCGGGGTTGATGCCCAGCGTTTCCATCGTGCTGTCGAGTTCCTTGTCGCGCAGAACCAGAACCTCGCCATCGATCTTGCGGGCGATATCTTCGGCGATCCCCATGAAGCCGTGCATGTCGCCGCGATCTGAATCCTGCCCCACCATGTTGACGGCAATCAGCGGCTTGCTGCCGTTAAATGGCTTGGCGGTATCGACGGCGGTGACGGGGACGGCGTCGAGCGGTTTGATCTCGATCACGGACATGGCGGCCCACGGGTCGTCATCATCCCACTTAACGTGGACGGCAGTCCCAAACGCTTCTGTCAGGTCTTCTTTTGCCATGGTGGAATTATACGGCAAAAATGTTAATAATTTCCCATGTAAACAATGGCTTAGGCTGGATTTTCCGGATGGGACACCGGGAAGGGGGGCTCCAAAGCCGCCCGCCGGGCATGAGGATGCTTGCTTAAAACGCGGGCTTCCGCTATGAAAAGTCTCGATTAAGGTCTTAATTTTACTGGGCATTTAGCCCGATAGCGCAATTGCATGAATTTTGAAGAACTGGGCCTCGGGCCTGAAATTGTACGTGCGGTCACGGAACGTGGTTACACCACGCCGACCCCCATTCAGGCGCAGGCTATTCCGCACATCCTGATGATGCGCGATGTTCTGGGGCTGGCGCAGACTGGCACCGGCAAGACGGCGGGCTTTACGTTGCCCATGATTGAAATCCTCGGCGGTGGCCGTGCACGTGCGCGCATGCCGCGCTCGCTGATCCTGTCGCCGACGCGCGAACTGGCGGCGCAAATCGCGGAAAATTTTGACATTTACGGCAAGTATCACAAGCTGACCAAGGCTTTGCTGGTGGGTGGCGAAAGCATGGGCGACCAGATCAAGATTCTGGAGCGCGGTGTCGATGTTCTGATCGCGACACCGGGTCGTTTGCTCGACCTGTTCGAACGCGGCAATATCCTGTTGTCCGATATCAAGGTTCTGGTGATCGACGAAGCCGACCGCATGCTGGATATGGGTTTCATTCCGGATATCGAAAAAATCGTTTCCAAAGTGCCGCCGATGCGCCAGACATTGCTGTTCTCGGCCACCATGCCGCCGGAAATCAAGAAGCTGGCTGACAAGTTCCTGTCGAACCCGAAAACGGTTTCGGTGGCGCCGCCGGCCTCACCGGCGGAAACAGTAAGGCAATCGCTGGTCTGGACGTCGTATCGCAAGAAGAAAGACGTTTTGGCCGCACTGCTGAAACGTGAAGACGTAAAGAACGCGTTTATCTTCCTCAACCGCAAGCGCGATGTTGATGACGTGGCGAAATGGCTGAAGTCGCGGGGGTATGCCGCGGCACCCATGCATGGCGATATGCTGCAGACCGTTCGCACGCAGACGCTGCAGGAATTCAAGGATGGCAAGATCATCCTGCTGGTGTGCAGCGATGTGGCGGGCCGTGGTCTGGATATTCAGGGCGTATCGCATGTGTTCAATTATGACGTGCCGATGCATGCTGATGATTATGTTCACCGCATTGGCCGTACGGGCCGTGCCGGAATGCAGGGCCGGGCGCTGAGCATTGCCGCCCGCGATGAAGATGAAAAATTTGTCGAGAATATTGAGCGCCTGATCAAGAAGGCGATTCCGCTGGAGACGATTGAAGTCGAAGAACGCCGCCCGCAGGAACCGCGCCGTGAGCAGCGTTCCGAACGCAAGGATCGCGACGAGGCCGATGATGGCGGCATGAGCCATGGCGGCAACCGCCAGTCGCGTAGCGAGAAATTCAAGACCCGTCAGCAGAAACCGGCTGTTCGTTCCTCTCGCGTAGTGCCGCCCAAGGATGATGACGATGCAGGCGGGACGATGTCGGGTGATGATATTCCGGCATTCCTGCGCCGTTAATTTTATATCCATAAAACGGCTAATTCCTCTGGAAAATTAGACCTGCCGCCTTGACGGGGGCGGTGTTGCCGCCCACAATGCAAAGGGTTTGTTTTTATTCTCTTTTTCGGGCTTCCACGGGTCGTGCGTAAACGGTCTTTCATATCACTCAGCGTGCTGTTGTGTTCTGTCTGTGCTCCGGTGGCGCAGGCGCAAATGCTCACGGGGTATGAGGAAGCTTCGTATCGTGCGCCCGCGCCCGTATCGGCGGCGAAGCGCCCGATGCTGACCGATCCTGACGTACAGGTTTTTTCGCTGGATGATGTGCCGCCGCCGTCTGCCGTTGTTGTTCCGGTGCAGCCGGTCATTGCGGCACGTTCACCGATGCTGACAACGTCGCCAGAAAACGCGCCGATCATATCGCGGGCGGCGGATGTTCCCCCTGATGTTGTCGCGCCGCTGTCCGCACCGCTCAGCGATCTTCCTGTTGCTGATGCAACGCCGCCTGTGGCTGTGGCGTCGTATCAGGGGGCACGCACCATCCGCACGTTGCAGTCAGATACAGCCGAGATGGCTGTGCCGCCGAAAGGGCAGGCGCAAGAGGTTCCCGTCGATTTCGAAGCTGATAACCTGCAGCATGATGAAGCGGCGCAAACCATTACGGCCACCGGACATGTGCAACTGGTGCAGGCGGGCAAGATCCTGCGTGCCAATCGCATGGTTTACAATCTGGCGACGGACAAGGTGAATGCCGAGGGGAACGTCATTCTTTCCGATACGAACGGTGACGTTCACTTCGCCGAACAACTGGAACTGACCGGCCAGATGCGCGCAGGCGTCGTGACAAAGCTTCAGACATATCTGGGCCAGGGCGGGCGCTTTACGGCTTCCGAGGGCACCAAGATGGCTGACGGATCGATGCAGCTGAAAGATGCTGCTTATACGCCGTGTGAGTGTGATAACGGCGACGATGGCGAGCCCGCATGGCAGATCAAGGCCAAGGAAGTGAATTACAACGAGGCCGAGCACCGCATTAAATACAAGCATGCGAAGTTTGAAATCTATGGCGTGCCGGTCATGTATACGCCGTATCTGGCGCATTCCGACGGCCAGGAGAAGCAGAAGAGCGGGTTGCTGGCGCCGGGTTTCGGATTCAGCAGCCAGTTGGGATATCACGTCACCAATCAATATTACTGGGCAATTGCCCCGCATAAAGACGCCACCATGGGCGTCATGCTGACGACCAAGAAAAACCCTGTGGCATTGGCGGAGTATCGCCACCGTTTCGAGAATGCAGAATTCACCATCAGTGGCAGCGCGACGTCGTCCAGTCGCAAGGATAGCGTCAACGGCATCGAGACCACGCGGGATGAAGAGGCGCGCGGTCATCTGTTCTCCAACGGACGCTGGGATATCAACAATAAATGGCGTGCCGGTCTGAGTGTGGAAGTCGCATCGGACGATCAATATATGCGCCAGTATGATTTCAGCGATGATGATATCCTTGAGAACCAGCTTTACGTAGAGCGGTTTTCCGGGCGTAATTACGCTGTGGGCCGTCTTCTGGCGTTTCAGGATATCCGCGTGCAGACGGAACGCACTGATCAGCCAAATATTCTTCCCGAGGTGGTTGCCAGCTTCACGGG
>JAMHVA010000156.1:0-20486 GCA_035904625.1 Alphaproteobacteria bacterium
CAAGCTGACCCTGCAAGGTCAGGCGACATGGTTCGGCTGGAACAACTTCGACAACATCACAGCCTTCCGCGCCAGCGGCGCACAGGCGTCACGTGTCGACCAGAACTACCAGACGACATGGGCGCTGGCTGTCGGTGCCGAATATGAAGCCAACGACGCATGGACATTGCGCGGCGGGATGCAGTTCGACCAGACACCGACGACCGACGAATACCGTACAAGCCGTACGCCGGATGGTGACCGTACGTGGGTGTCGCTGGGTGCCACATATGACATATCCCCGGCATGGGATATGGATATGGCGGCAACTTACATCTTCATCGACGAAGAAGAAATCAACCTGACACGTTCGACAGCCACCGGCAACGCCGTGATCCGTGGCGAGACAGAAGGCAATGTCGGTATCCTGGCCCTGTCCGCAACTTACAAATTTTAATCATCACGAGATTAGATAACGAAAATGCCCGCTTGCGATAGCGGGCATTTTTATTTGTACTTTCATTCCTGTATCAGGCTGTCACAGCCCGCAAATGCTCCTCTGCGGCCTGCCACTCGCGTATATGATCCGGCATCGGCGGGCTTTGCTTGTCCAGATGCAGCGCTTTCAGAAGATCGGATGTCGGCACGGTTGCCAATTTAACCGTGTCATAGAAGCTTCCCTTGACGATTCCGATGGCCGCCACCGCCCCATCCTTGCTCCCGCCCAGAATGACGAAGCGCTGCTCCATATAGACCCATTTGTCGTCCCAGCAGACGACGCGCGTTTCCAGCCTGTATTTCTGGAACGGCAAAAGCGGCAGCCGCCAGCGCATCTGCGCCGATGACAGGACCGGGATCGCCTTTTGTTTCATCATATGTTTCAGCAGGCCCGTGCGCATGACCAGATCCAGACGCCCGAGATCCATGATCGTCAGGTAACGACCGTTGTTCATGTGGATGTTGGTGTCCAGATCGTTGGGCAGCACACAGAGATTGATCGTCCCCACGGTCAGGATATCATCGATCCGGGGGCGAAAGAACGCGATCAGGTAAACCCAGAGGGCACGAAAAAAGAGGCTCATATCAATCAGTTATATCAACAGCGTCAGGCTGTCCAGCCCAACCGGCAGTCAGACTTTATTAATTTTTTCCATATAAAATGATGATATCGAATTAAAGGGTGTGGGGTTAAAAAATGGCCGGGGGAAGAAAGCTTTCAAGAGAGGAAGTGCTGCGGGAGACAGGTATGTCGCCTGCCGAGCTGGACAAACGTAACGCTGATGCGAGAGCCCCACAACGAAGCGGCAACTGGGAACGGAAGCCGGAAGCTGACCGTCTGGCACCAAGCGAGGGCGGCGGATGTTCCGGGAATTTCAGACGTGCTGGGGAAGCCACTCAACCGTTACAGCAGCCCGTTGGCAATTGCCCGTCAGCACCCAAACCAACAGAGAACATCTTCGAGCGCACGAACAGGGTCAGAGAAGAAGCCGCAGGCCTGCGAGAGCCGGCCGCCGCACCGCCACCGGCGCCGTAAAATATCAATCTTCGAGAATCGCGTTGAGCTTCATGGCAAGGCCCATGGAGCCACGCACTTTCAGTTTGCCCATCATGAACGCCAGACTGGGGTCCTGCCGTCCATCAAGGATGGCCTCGAACGTTTCCAGCTTGCATTCGAATGTTGTGTCGGCATCGCCGTCTTCATCGCTGATGACGGGCGGCGATTGCGTTCCATCGACAAAGATCCGGCCTTCATCGCCGAAATCGAATTTGACCTTGGCTGTCAGGCCCGCGGCCATCGCCATTTTGGAACGGATTCTGTCAGTGACTGATTCGATGCTCATGAGTTCATTATATCATTGCTGCCCGCACGAAACCACCCGGCAATACTGACGCGTTCGCGGGCGGGGGGGAGCACTTCGTGCGGAATATCTTCGCTTAAGAAACAGGCCAGCGTGCCCTGACGCGGCAGAACACGACCGATCTCACGGTCCTGATCCGCAGGATCGTAAAGCACCAGATGC
Source organism: Alphaproteobacteria bacterium (assembly GCA_035904625.1). Classification (GTDB taxonomy): domain Bacteria; phylum Pseudomonadota; class Alphaproteobacteria; order Micavibrionales; family Micavibrionaceae; genus Micavibrio_C. Next base: position 2,001 of record JAMHVA010000156.1, read on the forward strand.
CCCTGATCATGTTCCTGCCAATCCGGCGTCAGATACAGAACCGTCGAGACGATGCGGTTCCGCTTGCCCTTGAACGAATCCAGATGTTTCTTGTAAAAGCCGCCGGCCTGATAGGCCGCATAGTGGGCCTCGTAATTGTTCAACCCCAGATAAAGAGCACGATTCAATTGCTGACGCAGACCATCCATCAGCGAAAGAAGCTGCGCTTGCGCCGGAGTCTCGCCGTCCAGCCAGTATGTCTGGTCGGTGCGGATATGGTCGGCCAGCACGCGGTCACCCCCACGCCCCACAGCGGCGGCACACATCTGGCCAGTCAGTTGCCGGGCCTTCAAATCGGCAACCAGTGCAGCGCATACATCCCTGTTCAGGAAGTTTTCTTGCGCGAACCAGCCCGAGGCAGACAACGCATCTATCTGTTTTTCTTTAGAAATATTCATTCCCCGTCACCGCCCCCCACAGCCCCATGATTCCATATTGTGACCCCCCTGTTTTTACCATATAAAAGGATAAAATCTATCACTTATAAAACAGGGACATAAATATGACGAACGCTGCCGCGCCTGCCTCCAAAAAGAACCGCCTCGACTATAAAGAGCCGGATTTTTTCATCCGCCATGTCGATCTGGAATTCGATATCCGTGACGGCGAAACATTCGTGACCGCCGTGATGAAGGTCGAGCGCAACGGCACGCACACCCATCCGCTGGTGTTGGACGGCAACAAACTGGAGACGCTGGACGTGGAAGTCGACGGCCAATCGCTGGCCCCGCTGACCGGTTACCAGACCACTGATGAAACGCTGGCAATCCCGACAGCCGATGATGTTTTTGAACTGCGGACACGCGTCAAAATCGAACCGGAAAAAAATACCGCGCTTGAAGGCCTCTACAAATCAGACGCCATGTGGTGCACACAGTGCGAAGCAACCGGCTTCCGCAACATTACATGGTTTATCGACCGCCCCGACAACATGGCATCATACAAGGTCAAGGTGATCGCCGATCAGGCATCGCCGGTGCTGTTATCGAACGGCAACATGATCGATCAGGGTGCCACCGCCGATGGCCGTCATTATACGGTCTGGAACGACCCGGCGCCCAAGCCCAGCTATCTGTTCGCACTGGTCGCCGCCGATCTGGATCATCTGGAAGATACATTCACGACCATGAGCGGGCGCGATGTGACACTGCGCATCTATGCCGAAGCCAAGGACAAAGACAAACTGACATTCGCCATGGATTCCCTCAAGCGTTCGATGCGCTGGGATGAGGTCAATTATGGCCGCGAATATGAACTGGATCTGTTTAACATCGTCGCGGTCGGAAATTTCAACATGGGCGCGATGGAAAACCGCTCCCTGAATATCTTCAACACGGCCTATGTTCTGGCACACCCGAGAACGCAATCGGACGCTGCCTTTGCCGGCGTCGAAGGCGTCATTGCCCATGAATTCTTTCATCATTGGACCGGCAACAACGTCACGCTGCGTGACTGGCCGGAACTGACCCTGAAAGAAGGGCTGACGGTCTTCCGCGATCAGTCGTTCTCATCCGATATGGGATCGGCAGCCATCAACCGGATCAAGAACGTGCAAGGGTTGCGCGCCGCCCAGTTCAAGCAGGACGCCGGGCCGCTGGCGCATCCGATCCGCGCCGATGAATATGAAAGCATCAACAATTTCTATACCGGCACGGTTTATCAAAAAGGTTCGGAAGTTATCCGGATGGTCAAAACGCTGATCGGCGATCAGGATTACCGCAAAGCCACCGATCTTTATTTTCAGCGTTTCACCGGCAAGGCCGTGACGTGCGATGATTTCGTTCAGTGTATGCAAGATGCATCCGGCTACGACATGAGTCAGTTCAAATTGTGGTACTCACAAGCGGGCACGCCGCGCGTGGAAGCAACATGGACGCATGATGCCGCCACGCAAAAACTGGCGCTGACACTGACGCAGAAGACACCCGAGAACCGCCCTGATAATCTGCCGGTCGTTATTCCGGTGCGTTTTGGTATCGTCGGGCCGCAAGGCGGCGATATGGCGCTGGATCAGCAAGGCCACACCGAAACCGTTCTGGCACTGACGCAGGAACAGCAAACTTTCACGTTTGACAACATCCCGGCAGGGTCGGTTCCATCATTGCTGCGCGGATTTTCTGCGCCCGTCGTTCTGAAAGCCGATTACAGCGATAACGACCTTCTTCATCTGATGGTGCATGATTCAGACGGCTTCAACCAGTGGGAAGCCGGACATCAGCTGGTACTGAAGGAAATGCTGGCACAAGTCGACAACGCCAAGTCCGGAAAGCCGGTTGTGGTCGAGCCCACAATCATCGACGCGCTGCGCGGGATGATCAATCGCCCCGGCATGGACAAGCAATTGCTGGCGCTGATGCTCGGCATTCCGGGATATAGCGACCTGTCGCAAAAATCGCAGCCGGTCAATCCCGATGCGATTCAGGTGGTCGAGAAAGCATTCACAACGGCGATCCGCACAGAACTCGCCGCTGAATTACAGGCCCTGTATCAGGCCAATAATGTAAAGACGCCATGGACATATGACGTCGCGTCGGTCGGTCGGCGTGCACTCAAGAATATCGCGCTTTATTACCTGACAGCGGATGAAACAGCGAATAATCCGACCATGACGATTGCCGCCACGGCACAATACAAGACCGCTGACAACATGACGGACAAGGGTGCCGGACTGCGGGCGCTGTTGCGGATGGATTACTCATCACCGCACGCCCGATCGGCGCTGGATGATTATTATCAATCATACAAAGCCGACGATCTGGTGATCGATAACTGGTTTGGCATGAGCGTCGGTTTTGCAGGCCAGGATGCCGTGACGCAAGCATTAGCCCTGACGCAGCATCCCGACTTCCACAATCCCAGCCCGAACCGGATTCGTTCGGTGGTCGGCGGGGTCGTTGGTACAGCGGAAGCCTTCCACAAACTGGATGGAACAGGATATGCCTTCATCGCTGAACAGATCATCGGCCTCGATCCCAAGAATCCGCAAACGGCGGCCCGTTTCGTTGACTCGCTCGCCGATTTTGCGAAATACGCAGAGCCGTGGCAGAGCAAGATGAAAGCGGCATTGCAGATGGTTGCTTCGCAACCGAAACTATCGACCGATGTCGATGACAAACTGAAGCGTATTCTGGGGGCGGATTATCCCGCCAAGAGCCAGCCCGGCACAGCGGCCCCCGCGCCCGCCGGCCCGTAAGACAACAAAAACCCCGCTTCATTCAGCGGGGTTTTTCATTCTAATCCTATGCTGCGCTAGAAATTGGCGGCTTCCAGCTCCATCAGGCTTTCGGCCCCGGCCATCGCCTTGCGGAAATGCGCTTCGGTCTCGGGGAGGATACGCGCGAAATAGAACCGCGCTGTTTTCACTTTGCTGTCATAGAAATCATCGCGGCCATTCGTTCCTGCTTCGAGTTTTTCCAGCGCGACCTTGGCCATTTTCGCCCACATGTAACCCATGGCGACCAGTGCGAACATACGAAGATAATCGGTCGATGCCGCGCCAGCCTCTGTCGGGTCTTTCAGGCCTTTCATCGCCACGCTTGCAGTCAGTTGCTGCAACTTCGCCACGGATTTCGCCAGCGGGAAAACAAATTCCTGCAGCTTGGGGTCGGCCTGATTTTTCTCGATGAATTCCGTCACCGGATGGAAGAACCGGCGCAGCAGGCGACCATAGCTCTGGCCCATTTTGCGGCCCACGAGATCAAGCGCCTGAACGCCGTTGGTGCCTTCGTAGATCATGGCGATACGGGCATCACGCGCATATTGTTCAACGCCATATTCCCAGATATAGCCATGCCCGCCATGGACCTGCACGGCCAGATTGGCGACTTCGAACCCCATATCGGTCTGATATGCCTTGATGATCGGCGTCATCAGCGCCACCAGATCATCAGCTTCCTGACGGACATTCTCATCCGGATGCTTGTGTGCAAGGTCGAGATTGTACCCAACCCAGTAAGAGAGTGCCCGCGCACCCTCGGTAAAGGATTTTGATGTCAGCAGCATGCGGCGCACATCAGGGTGAACGATGATCGGGTCCGCCGGCTTCTCCGGCGCTTTAGTACCATCAAGCGCCCGCATCTGCAGGCGTTCGCGGGCGTAATTCAAACCGTTCTGTGCGGCAACTTCGGCAATGCCAAGCCCTTGCATCGCCACACCCAGACGAGCCGCGTTCATCATCGTGAACATGGCTTTCAGGCCCTTATGCGGCTCACCCACCAGCCAGCCGATGGCGTTATCAAAATTCATCACGCATGTCGATGAGGCCTTGATCCCCATCTTATGTTCGATCGAGCCGCACATGACGCCGTTACGCGCACCGGGTTTGATCTGACCGCCTTCTTCCTTCGGCATGAATTTCGGCACGACGAAGAGAGAGATACCGCGCGAACCCTCGGGTGCATCTGGTAATTTTGCCAGAACAAGGTGAATGATGTTATCCGCCAGATCGTGTTCACCGGCGGAGATGAAAATCTTGCTGCCTGTGATTTTATAGGAACCGTCATCATTCGGAATCGCCTTGGTTTTGATCAACCCGAGGTCAGTACCACAATGCGGTTCCGTCAGGCACATCGTGCCCGACCATTCGCCGGTGACGATCTTGGGCAGATAAAGATCTTTTTGTTCCTGTGTGCCGTGCAGATACAGCGCACGGTACGCCCCTTCCGACAGGCCGGGATACATGCCGAACGACATGTTGGCGGAGCAGATCATTTCCTGCAGCACGCAGTTGACCATATGCGGCATGCCCATGCCGCCATATTGCGGATCGGCGCCGATACCGGGCCAGCCGCCTTCGCAGAATGTTTTGTAGGCTTCTTTAAAACCCTTGGGCGTGCGCACGACGCCGTTCTCGTAATGGCAACCTTCGGCATCGCCGCTCTGGTTCAGCGGGAACAGAACCTGCTCGCAAATCTTGGCCCCTTCCTCAATCACCTGATCGATGATATCAGGCGTGGCTTCCTCATACCCCGGCAGCTTCGAAAGCTGGCTGGCATCGAGCACTTCGTGCAGGACGAAACGGATATTATCAATCGGGGTTTTATAGGTCGGCATGGAGGCCTCCTGTTATTTTTAGTGTTTCCGAGACATACTATAGCGCAGAAGTCTTAACAAAGCAGGCACGGCACGGTATTTTTCATTTAAAAACAATATGTTAATCAATCACTGGAACGACTATCCCTAAGATATCGGGAACTAAACCACTGAGCACTTGCACAACATATTAGAACATTATAATATTAAGTTATAAGCGTAATTACTGTCTCTCCGAATAACAGGCGTGGATCTATCCCCTTCCAGATCCGCGCCTGTTTTTTTTACTTATCATCCATCATGGCTTTCAAATTGTCAGCGATCCGGCTTTTGTCGAGAGCACGGATATGATCCTTGGCTTTTTCCGTCTCTGTCTTGTTTTGCTGGCGCAGGTTGGCCGCCATCTGCTGGATCGTGTCATCCCCCAAACGCTCGCGGGCACCACGCATATTTTCTATCGCCTGTGCGCGCAAATCAGCGGACTTCTTTGCTTTCTCTTTTTCTTCCTTGCCCTTACCGAACCATCCGAACATTGCTTGACTCCTTAATTTCTTAAGGGCTTGCCGTTTTCCAGCATGTATTCGATGCGCGCCATGGTGCCTTCGTTACGGACAAGCTTCAGGAACTCGCGGACCTCAAGCTTCAGGATATCATCTTCGGATACCGGCGCTGTCCAGTCAGCCTTTTCACCGCCAGAGAGAACCGTCGTGAGAAGATTGCAGACCTCGACGTCATAGGGCGTTGCCTTGCCGGATTTACGCAGGTCAGCCACCGCCATATCAAGCGCGTATTTCCCTGACGGGCCGGGCAGGCGAATTTCCTTCACCGGTTCCGGCGCGACATAGTTCTGCGCCAGCTCCAGTGCTTTTGCCTTGGCATCGAACAGCAGACGGTCACGGTTCATCGTGATGCCATCGCTGTCACGGAAATAACCGATCTCTTTTGCTTCGGCAGCCGATTTCGCCACCCTGGCGGTGCCAATCGTTTCAAAGGCCTGCCGCACAGCGCCCATCGGCGTATTGGCGGGTGAGAACCAGATTTTGTCCTGACCTGTGACGCTGCGGACGGCTTTCTTGCTGGCCTCACGCTCACGCGCCTGATAGCGCAGGATCATTTCCTTGCAGCCGCCCCAGCCGGGGATCAAACCAACGCCGACCTCGACAAGGCCAGTATAGGTTTCGGCATGCGCCTGCACATGATCGGAATGGAGCAGGATTTCACAACCGCCACCCAGCGCGATGCCCGACGGTGCCGAGACAACCGGAAACGGCGCGTATTTCAAAGCACGATATGTGCGCTGGCCGCCACTGATCAGTTCTTCGATCTGCGGCCACAGGGCGATATTCATCGCAAACATCGCCAGACCCAGATTGGCGCCCGCCGAGAAAGCCGAGCCTTCGTTATAAATCACCATGGCCTTGTACTGGCCTTTTCCATCACCGATCAGTTTGATCGCGTGGTGGTAGACCTCAAACACCTGCTCATCGAGTGCATTCATCTTGCCGGTGAACTCGACACAGACGACGCCATCACCGATATCCCAGAGCGCTGCCGATGCCGTTTTGAATATCGGTTTCGCGCCCAGTTTAATATCGCGCAGCAGCAGTACGCCCTGCGGACGCACGACGGCATGATATTTCCCATCGGGGCCAAAATAATGCAGCTTGCCGTTTTCAACCTTGTAGAAGGTCTGATCACCCACTTTCTGCAGCAATGCCGGAACCGTACGGCCCTCTTCCTTCAATTTGGCGGCAAACCATGCAGGCCCGAGATCATCGATCATCTCGAACGGGCCTTTCTTGAAGTTATACCCCAGACGCATCGCTTCATCGACGCTGGCGATATCATCGGCGATTTCCGGCACCAGTGATGCCGCATAATGCAGCGTGTCGCGCAGGACGGCCCAGGCGTAATTGGCAGCATCATCCCCAGCCGTCAGAACAGCGCGCAGTCCCTGCTTGCCCAGTTCCGCCGAAGCCGGTTTCGGCTTATCGGCTTTCTTGTAATTGGATTCGGAGAACCCCGGCACGCTGATATCGTACGCTTCCTTGACTTTGCCAGCTGTCGTGTTCAGGCGATAAAAACCACCTTTGCCCTTGCGGCCCGTATATCCAGCGGCAATCATGCCGCGGATGAAATCATAATCCTTGAAAATCTTGCGGTATTCATCATCGGCGGGCAGCGTCGAGAGCAATGACTGCGCCAGATGCGGCATCAGGTCGATACCGACAAGGTCGATCAGGCCGAAGACGCCTGTTTTGGGAATGCCGACCGGTTTCGACATGATCGCATCCGCCAGCTCCACCGGAACCTTTTGCGATACGGCATGATTGATACTGGCGGTCAGCCAGAAGACGCCCAGACGGTTAGCGATAAAACCCGGCGTGTCGTGACAGAACACAACACCCTTACCCAGCTGGATATCGCAGAAAGACTGGACAACGTCCAGCGCATCTTTACGGGTTTTGTCGCCGACAACGATTTCCAGCAGGCGCATATAACGCGGTGGGTTGAAGAAGTGGGTGATCAGAAAATCCCTGGCCAGATCATCACCGAAGGGCTCAACAAGATTATGCAGCGGGATCGTCGAGGTGTTCGATGAAACGATGGAGCCTTTTTTACGGACCTTCTGTATTTTTTCGTATGTGGCGTGTTTGACCTTCAGATCTTCCAGAACAACTTCCACGATCCAGTCACAATCCGCAAGCAGGCCGATATCATCCTCCATGTTACCCGGCGTAATCAGCTTGGCATTTCGTGTGCTCATGAACGGCGCGGGATCGGCCTTCATCATTTTTTCAATCGCTTTGGCCGCGAGGTTTGTGCCGTTGTCCTGCTTGATATCAAGCAGGACAACGGGAATGCCCGCGTTCGCGATCTGCGCCGCAATCCCCGATCCCATCACGCCGGAGCCGATGACGCCGACCTTCTGGATTTTTGCCTGTGTTGCCATGGTAACCTCGCTTTTTTCTGGTATCCGGTTGCCGGTTTACGGACCGAATAATGATTTTATAAAAGACAGCACTTCATACTCTTTACCCATCGGTCAGGCCGTGACCGCCGATTCATCCCCGGTGTCGATCTCATTCAGTTCCATACTCTCCATATCACGGAATTCATCGGCACTCTGGCGGAACTCGGCCACCAGTTCACGTGAACGCGCCAGTATGTTCGGCAGTTCACGAAACTGTCCGGTCAGCAAATATTTGATCCGGTCGAGGACTTCGCTTTCATACGCGCGCAATGCCTTGATATCCGGTATCGGCTTGGCCATTCCCGAGACAAGACGCATATACAGAGTCATCAAACTTTCGAGCGAACCATTCACCAGCAACTTATCCTTCAGATGCATCAGCGTATCGAGTTTGTATTGCATGTACGGGAAGTAGTATTTCGAAAGAAATCCCTTGATCTTGCGCAATTCACGCACCTGCGCGTTGTAAGCCTGATCGGTTTCGATGGTTTTGAGGTACAGGCGTCCATCATTACTGACAAGTACGTCCTTGTTCTTTTCGCAGCAATCGATAATGACCCCGCCGCAACGCAGCAGTTCTTTGCATGAATCGTCGATCGTTTTCTGATCCAGGCCGAATTTTTTCTTTCCGTCGACGACATCCTGCAGCGCCTTGCGGGCACGCGCAAATTCCATCATGCGCAGCGCGGCAATAATGGAACGCTGCGTTGCTTCATGTTTATCCGCCCCGTAAAGCCGAATGATCGCATTCTTCAGACTCGTAAATTCAGGTTCCAGCGCTTCAAGGAGCACGCGACCCTTCTTCATTCTTTCATTGGACGCCACCAGCATGCTTTTCTGCTGTTTGTAACGGCTGATGACCGTGCCGGCGTCGGCGGTCCATTTGACATTGTGCGCCACATGCCCCGCCAGACGCACTTCTTCCCGGCGGATCTCATCACGCAACAACGTCATGAAGCGGTTAATATGCATGTAGCAGGATGAAAATTCGGTGATGTGATTTTGCAATTCCTGCATCACATCGCGGCCCTGCTTCTTGAGCTTGGCCGCATCGGGGTGACTGGGATCTTTTGCCTGTTTCATTTCATCGGCGATCCACTGCAGGATATATTGATAGTAACGCGCATGAATATCGCGCAGCCACGCCTCTTCCTGCCGCACTTCCGATTCATCAAAGCTGGTTGCAACTTTCTGGATATGTTCCTTGACCATTTCAAGAAAGCGCCGTTCGACTGCGTCGATATCGGCGTTCTCCATAAATCCCAATGATCCTAGAAACGGGTGCAATTTACATCAATCCTGCAGGGCCAGAGTCTGACTAGGCGGCTTCAAGAATGATGGCTGTTCCCTGCCCGCCACCGATACACATCGTCGCCAGACCGCGTTTTTTCTTTTCACGCACCAGCAGGCTTGCGAGCTTGCCGGTGATCCGCGCGCCGGAGGCACCCAGCGGGTGACCCATGGCAATCGCGCCACCATCCAGATTGAGTTTCGACTGGTCGATCCCCAGTTCCTTGATGACGGAGAGACCCTGCGCCGCGAATGCTTCGTTCAGTTCGAAAACATCGATATCCTTGATCGACAAGCTGGCGCGCGCCAGTGCCTTTTGCGATGACGGCACGGGACCGATGCCCATGATTTCAGCGCCGCAGCCAGCAACGCCGACCGAGACGATACGCGCCATGATCGGCAGATTATGCTTCTTCGCGTATTCCTCGGATGCGACCAGCACCATGGCCGCGCCATCGGTGAGCGGCGACGCCGTACCGGCGGTCACAGTGCCATCCTCGAAGAAGGCAGGCTTCAGGCCCGAGAGACCTTCCGCCGTTGTATCGGGACGAATGGTGCCATCGGTTTTGACATCGCCGATCGCAACGATTTCATCATCGAATTTTCCGGTTGAAGCCGCAGCCGCCGCTTTCTTATGTGACAGGGCAGAAAACTCTTCCTGTTCTTTCCGGGTGATCTGATATTTCTTGGCGAGGTTTTCGGCTGTCTCGCCCATGCCGATATAGGCCGCCGGATAAATCTGGCCCAGCTTCGGGTTCGGTATCGGGTTGAAGCCGCCCATCGGAATCCGGGTCATCGATTCGACGCCGCCACAGATAAATACATCACCGGCACCCATCTGGATGTAACCCGCAGCCATCTGGATCGTCGTCATCGACGAGCCACAGAAGCGGTTGACGGTGGCCCCCGCCACGGAATTGGGCAGCTGTGCCAGCTGCGCCACGATCTTGGCGAGGTTAAATCCTTGTTCTGCCTCGGGAAATGCACACCCGAGCAGCAGATCTTCGATATCGGCAGGGTTCACCCCGGTGGACTGGACCAGTGCTTTCACCACTTCAGCGGCCATATCATCCGGGCGCACTTTCGCCAGAGCGCCCTTGTTGGCGAAATGAAAAGGCGTGCGTTTGAAACCGCAGATAACAACAGATTTTTCCATATTAAATATCCTTCCCCGAGAATCAGGAGACGTGAGGTGCTGTCCGATACATTACATTCATATAGGCCCCCCGAAAAGCCTTTCCATGGGATAGGAAACCCGGAAACGGCGGAAATCCGGGCTTTTTGGCTTTTCGACCCTTTATTTACCCTTTGACAAGTTCAGCAAAATCAAGCAACTAAGGTGCTGTTCTTTCTAGAATGCCCGAACAGGGCTTAAGAGTCTGATAACAAAGGAGATGAATGTGCCTGTAGCCGTTGCGAACCGAGGACTGAAGCGCATTTGCCCCAGCTGTGGCACCCGCTATTACGATTTCAACAAGCGCCCGGTGATCTGCCCGAGCTGCGAAACCCAGTTTACGGGTGAAGTGAAGGTCAAATCCCGCCGCGGTCGTCCTGTCGCCGCCGATGACGATGAAGCGGTTCTAGGCGATGAGGGTATCGAAACAACAAAAGAAGTCGCCGCCAATGACGATGACGTCGAACTGCCCGAGAACGAAGATACGGTCAGCCTGGAAGACGTCGAAGAAGGCGAGGATGCCGACATTGATGAAGACGCCATCGATATTGACGACGATATTGACGACGATCTGGATGACGACCTCGATGATGATGATGATGACGACGAGGACGACGATGATGAAGACGAAGAAGACTAATGCTTCCGTCTGACATAGCATCATCCGGACCTTATTACTGGATTGATATCCTGCTGCCGGCCCATGTGGATGACCTCATGGCCGGCAGTTTGCTTGAGGCGCTGAACGATCTGGCGCTCTCGGCCACAGCCATTCGCGCCGACAACAAACATACGCATGACTGGCATTTGCGCTGGATGGTGGAAGGCGAGCCCGACCGCGCCGACATTCTGGGGCGCATGACGCTGGCGCTGGCGGTGGCGGAACTGAACATCGAAGTGACCCCAGCCCATATCACAGTTGAGCCGGTGCCGGATATTGACTGGCTGGCGCACAGCTATCAACAATTCGCGCCGTTCAGTGTCGGCACATTCTTTATTTACGGCAGCCATTACGACGGCGAGATTCCGGCTGATAAAACCAAGCTGCTGATCGATGCCGCGACGGCGTTCGGCTCCGGCGAACACGGCACGACCGCCGGATGCCTGGAAGCGTTACTGGATTTGAAAACCGAGGGCTTTACCCCTGAAACCACGCTGGATGTCGGCACGGGATCGGGCATTCTGGCGATTGCCGCATGGAAACTCTGGGGCCGACCGGTGCTGGCGACCGATATCGATCCTGAATCGGTGCGCGTGACAGAGCTACATGCACAGATGAATGAAACACCGCTTTCATCCGCCGGTTTGCGCACGGCAACGGGCGACGGGTTCAATATTCCGGAACTGCAGGATGGCGCGCGTTACGATCTGGTCATCGCCAATATTCTGGCCGGACCCGTGATCGCGATGGCCGAAGACCTAATCGCCCGCACAGCTCCCGGTGGTTACGTGCTGCTCTCCGGCATGCTGATCGAACAGGCGCCGGAAGTGGCAGAAGCCTATGTCTCGCGCGGCCTGATGCTCAAAAAGCGCTATGACCGCGAAGAATGGGCGAGCCTGTTGCTGAAGGCGTGATTTCTTATCTTGTCTTAAAGATTAAACGCCTTTAATCCGCACAATTTCTATTGGAATTCCTTCTGAATCCATCCATTGGATCCATGAGACTTGAGAATCACGAATCTTTTCTCTGACAGTCTTTACTTCAACCATCTTTAATATTTCATCGTTCCAAACAACGAAATCAGAAACACCTGATCTATTCTCGTTTGGATTCTGAGAAATTCTATAAATGATTCTTGAAAAAATATCCGCATCAATGCGATCTAGAAATATCTGCACAATTTTAGTATCAAAATATGAGGCCATATCTTGGTCACCATTATATACAAGGCGTGTCCAGTGCATGCGGTACTTTGACTTTTGTTTATTGATAAATTCTTTTAGATCATGATTTTTTATGTATTCAAACTTTCTATCGATTCCATTCTTTCTGTTTGTATAAAAATGGCTACCCTGAAACATATCTTCTGGAATATCTGATCCTAACTCTGGTGCATCCATACCCTGGAAAATCTCTTCCCAAAAACTAAAGCAGAACATCGCCTGCCAAAAAGAAACTTCGGCCCGCATAACATGGAACCCTTTGTTTTCCATGCAATCTTTGTATGCTTCTTCTGTAGAACAAAGTTCTCCTTTAGAATTGAGGAAAGCTCTCTTCCCTTTATCGCCTGATTTTTTTACCTCTATTATTGTGCTGATGTTATCGATGACATCTGCACTAGTGGGTTCTGATTTTTGGCTTGATAAGACACTTTGGCTTTCAAACTTTCTATATTCGATACGAGAATTTATAGACGAAAGCCATGCCAATTTTTCTTGGTTCTCATCACCTTCATAAATTTCCCAAAGAATATCGAATGAAAGCAGCCTAGGAACTAAGTACTCTTTTAACGTTTTAACATCATCAAATGTATACTTCTCTGTAATGAAATCGCCGTTAGAATTAAAACTATTATAATGGTAAGCATGAAATTCTTTCAAAAAATCTTCATACAAATCAGTGTCTTTCAGACACCACTCAATTAATTCACCTTTAAAAGTAGGATTAAATTTGTACCTTCGATCTAAATATTCAATGATTGATAAAATTATAAAATGTTTATCAGAAGAGCTTTTTGCTTCTGGAAGGTTGTCACAATTTTCTTCATATGCCTTGAATGCTATATTCCGTGAGTTCCATAGCTCAAAAATCTTATCGATATCCTCACTTAGACCTCTTGAAATATCGGAATCTTTAAAAATCTCTGCATACCAAAACATAATACCGATTAAAGACTCAAAATATTCTTCGGCTTTAAGATTTGTTTGAAGCCTTTGAAGGCCAGAGAAATTTTTCCAATTTATATCCGGATTTTCTATTAGTAGCTTCGTATGTTTAAAAGCTAGAAATATTGCATAAGCTTTTGATAAAGAGTTCTTTCTATCCTTATAGTAAAAATTAATTTCTTTTCTAATCAGAGCCTCCTGTTTGATCAGGTCATCAGGCAATTTTATTTCATGAAATTTCTTACTAAGATCTTCATATGAAGCGCCATGATTTTGAACAAAAGATCTTATTGTTGCATCTAAAGACAAAAGAGCAGATGTCAGACTAACAGGCTTTACAAAGTTCTTTTTAAGAACATCCAAAGAATTTTTCTTATCTTTTTTTCTTTGTTCCCATTCACTGTTATCGACAAGAATAGAAACTTTAAAATCAGACGAATTGTAAGTTTGGCGTTCTTTTTTCTGTTTCAATTTATAGAAAATAGAAAATACGACTACAATTGTAATGATGTACCACATTCTTAAATCTCTTTCCGCTGCAATTCTTTTACAAGAAAACTCGTCTTCTCCTTAGCGTTTCTAATCAGTTATTATCTGGAATGGAGAGTAACAGTAGGTGTTTTCTCAGAAACGAATGAGTAATGCTTGAGACAAATGTGCCTAGACTTGTAAACTCACATCCCTAAGGTCATCACTCCACCGTCACTGATTTTGCGAGGTTGCGCGGCTGGTCGACATCCGTACCCTTGGCGATGGCCACATGATAGGCCAGAAGCTGCACAGGAATCGTATAGAGGATCGGCGCGAATTCGATGGGTGCAGCATCCATCCGGACATTCCAGCGCGAGGGGGCGTGCATGCGGGCCGCCCCTTCATCATCGGTGATCATCAGAACCTGACCGCCACGGGCGACCGTTTCCTGCACGTTCGATGCGGTTTTTTCAAACAGCGGATCGCTGCCCGGCGAGACCACGACGACCGGCACGGTTTCATCGATCAGCGCGATAGGACCGTGTTTCATTTCACCGGCGGCATAACCTTCGGCATGGATGTATGAAATTTCTTTCAGCTTCAAAGCCCCTTCAAGAGCAATCGGGTAAAGATAGCTGCGGCCCAGATAGAGAACATCATGCACATCGGCGATTTCACGCGCGATATCGATGATGGGTTTTTCCGCCGAACGGATCGCATTCGCCACCAGTGTCGGCAGGTGACGCAATGATTCCGTCATACGGGTTTCATCATCACCCTTGATCAGGCCGCGTTTGACCGCGAGGCCCAGAGCCAGACACAGGATCGTTGTCAACTGAGTTGTGAAGGCTTTGGTTGAGGCGACGCCGATTTCAGGCCCCGCCAGAGTGTGCAGCACCATGTCGGATTCGCGTTCAATCGTGCTTTCAATCGTATTGACGATTGAAAGGATCGTTTGCTTCTGGCGCTTGCTGTAACGCAGAGCTTCGAGGGTATCGAGCGTTTCACCGCTTTGCGAAACGAACAGCGCGACGCCGTTATCCGGCATCGGTGCCTCGCGGTAACGGAATTCAGAGGCGACATCGATTTCGACCGGCAGGCGGGCGATTTTTTCAAACCAGTATTTGCCGACCATGCAGGCATAATAGGCCGTGCCGCAGGCGACCATCGTCAGACGCGGCGCGGCATCCAGCGCGTTCAGAATATTTTCCGGCACCGTGATCTTGCCGGTGGCCGGATTGATGAAGGTATTGAGCGTATCGCCAATGACGGCGGGCTGTTCATGAATTTCCTTGATCATGAAATGGCGGTATTCACCCTTGCCCGTCGTCGCACCCGATTGCGCGGTAATACGGATCGGGCGTTTCTGCACTTCGCCCGTCTTGTTATAAATCGTGACACCTTCGCGGGTCACGACAACGCGGTCGCCATCCTCGAGGAATGAAATTTTCTTGGTGAGCGGTGCCAGCGCGTATGAATCGGAGGCCATATACATCTCGCCCTCGCCATACCCGACGGCCAGCGGCGTGCCCTGACGGACACCGATCAGCAGATTATCCTCACCCGTGAACAGCAGCGCCAGCGCATAAGCGCCCTCAAGACGGTCAAACGCCGCCATCGCCGCTTGCTGCGGTTTCATACCCTGCTTCAGATTGCGTGTGACCAGATGCGCGACCACTTCAGTGTCCGTCTCCGTTTCAAAACGGAACTGGTCTTTCTGCAATTCATCGCGCAGGGACACGTAATTTTCGATGATGCCGTTATGGACGACCGCCACGCGATCCGTCGCATGCGGGTGCGCGTTATTTTCGGTCGGGCCGCCATGGGTCGCCCAGCGTGTGTGGCCGATCCCGGCATAACCCTTGATCGGTGATTTCTTCAGCTTGCCTTCAAGGTTGCCAAGCTTGCCCTCTGCGCGCAGGCGTTCGATTTTGCCATCGTGCAGCGTCGCGATCCCGGCACTGTCGTAACCGCGATATTCAAGGCGACGAAGCCCCTCGACCAGCAGCGGGGCAACATCTTTATCCTGAGAGAGAATTCCAACAATTCCACACATAGTTCTTCAGTCCTTACTTGTCTTTCTTTTTCATCACGGGTTTGCGCAGGTTTGTCTGACGGGCGCGCGCAATGCCCAGTTTGTCTTTGGGAACATCTTCCGTGATCGTGCTGCCCGCGGCGAGATAAGCGCCGTCGCCAATTGTGACCGGGGCCACAAGATTGACATTGCTGCCGACCATCACGTTTTTGCCGATTACAGTTTTATGCTTGTTGACGCCGTCATAGTTCACGGTGATCGCGCCGCAGCTATAGTTCGTTGCTTCACCCACACTCGCATCACCAATATAGGCGAGATGCCCGGCTTTTACGCCCTTACCCAGTTTAGAGTTTTTGACCTCGACAAAATTGCCGATGCGCACATTTTCACCGAGCTCCGTTCCGGGGCGAATGCGGGCGAACGGACCAACGCTGGCATTCTTGCCAATATCAGCACCCTCGATATGAGAGAACGCCCGTATATGCGCGTGATCATGAATGCGAACACCGGGACCGAAGAACACGTTCGGTTCAATCACGATATCCTTACCCACCTTGGTATCGTAGCTGAAATAAACCGATGCCGGGTCGTGCATCGTCACGCCCGCTTCCAGCGCATGAAGGCGCATCGTTGATTGAACGACATATTCCAGCATCGCGAGATCGACGCGGGAATTAACGCCCTGCACCTCATCCAGATCCTCGCTCATCGCGATCTGGGTTTTGTAGCCATCTTTCGCAGCGATGGCAGGGAGGTCGGTGATGTAGAATTCTTTCTGGGCGTTGCGGTTATGGATCTTGCCGACCCATTTTGCCAGTTGCGCGCCATCAACGCAGAAGGCGCCGGTATTGCAGAGGGTGATCATGCGCTCTTCAGCGGTGGCGTCTTTGTGTTCGACGATACGGGCGAGCGTGCCATCGGGATTTTCGACAAGGCGGCCAAACGCAGGGGCCGGATTGTAATCGGCACCCAGCACCGCGAGCCCCGTATCCTTGTCATGACGGCGCGCCTTGATCAGGCTTTTGAGCGTGGATGCCGAGATCAGCGGCATATCGCCCAGCAGGATCAGCACATCGCCCTTGAACCCTTTAAGGACAGGCAGCGCCGCCTTGACCGCATCCCCCGTGCCCAGCGCCTTGGCTTGCGTCACGCAGGTCACGCCGGGAAGCACAGCACGCAGATCATCCATATCCGGGGCAGTCACGACAGCGATACGCGCCGGTTTCAATTTGTTCACCGTTTCCAGCAGCCACAGGATCAGCGGGCGGCCCGCCAGTTCGTGCATGACCTTGGGCAGGGTGGATTTCATCCGCGTCCCGCGTCCGGCAGCCAGAATAATGACGGCAAGTTCGTTCGTTTTGTTCATATCCTTGATCCCGTGGTCAGACTTCGTTTTGACAAAAAACTGACCCCTCTTTTACTTGGAATCAAAGAGGGGTCAAATCAATTCACTTACTGTTTCAGCGTGTTTCAGTCGCTGGCGGCATTAGTCTTCGCGGACCGCCGCCTTGATGATCTTGTCACCCTGCTGATACTGGGTCAGGTGCATGAACAGCGTGCCATATTCGGTTTTCACACGGACCTTGACCGGAACAGCGGGGCCATCTTCGGACAATTTAGCGAACCAGACCGTCGGCAGGCTGCCTTTCTGGCGGCCCTGTTCCTGAATCGACATCCAGCCGCGCGGCTTCACGTGCCATTCACCACCGCTCGGTTTTACCTCAACCTGACAGCGTGTGGCCGGGCCTTGGTAGACGTTGTAATCAGTGGTTTGCAGTGTTTCATCGACGTCATGATTGAAAACCATTTCGAAGCGGCGTTTCCCGTCGAAAATCTGCGAACTGCCTTCGCACTTGCCGTTGGCCTGAACATGGCGCATGACTTCCAGCGTGCCGGTCAGCACGTCTGTCGTGTCTTTTACCAGTTGGGGATCGATGTCCTTCGGGCTCTTGTCTTCGCTATCTTCCACGATTTGCAGGCTCTTGAAGCCGCCATCCTTCGTATAGAGATATTCAGTCAGATCGTCCTCGCCGCGCCATGTCGCGACAGAGCGGTGAACTTCCGGTTTGTCCTCGCTGCCGCTCCAACCTTTGGTTTCGAACGTGCCGCGCCAGGGTACCAGTCTTTCAAGAAAGCCGATCGTCTGGGCCCCCAGATGAATGTTGTAACGGCCATTATTGTCATAAACAACATCCAGCTGCGATTTCACGGCATGGATGCCGCCCGCATAGACATCATACATCATTGTCTGCTTCTTGGACGATGCAGCCTCCGCCACGGCCTTTTCTGCACTCGCAGCGGCCTGCGCCGGAGCACCCAGCGCCAGCAATCCGAGAGTCGATAATACGATAAATCCTGTTTTCATGATGATCCCCACGGACAATGGTGGTGTGTTTAAGGATGTGTCATCTCATATTGCACCAGCAGACACAAAATGTAAAATACAAGATGGATATCGCCGATGCGTGAGGCCGGTATCATTTGCCCATAATCAAAGAGATCTGGCCCCGCTTTTCATGAATTTTGTCAAATGCAAACAGACGCCGCAGGAGCAGGGGAATATTTTGTTCCTGATCCTGATCGCCGTCGCGCTGTTTGCGGCGCTCGGCTTTGCCGCCACACAGACCTTGCGTACCAGCACCAAAG
>JAMHVA010000157.1:0-7836 GCA_035904625.1 Alphaproteobacteria bacterium
CGTTGTCGCGGGCCAGGTCGAACAGGCCCGCCGCCGCGCTGGTGCGGCCGGTGATGCCCAGGGCTTCCTCGATGCGCTGCATGGCCTGCGGTGCAGCCGCCGCGTTGAAGGCCAGGGCCTGCGGCAGGACGACGGTGTGCACCTCGGCGTGCGGCAGGTTGAAGCTGCCGCCCAGCGTGTGGCACAGCTTGTGGTGCAGGGGTCATCATCGCGGTTCCATCGCTGAAACTGCTGTATTTCACGGACCGCGTTGTCGATCCGGAAATGACGCTGAAAGTCACCGGCAACCAGTGGAACTGGACATACGAATACCCTGACTACGAAGGGCTGAGCTTCACATCCGTCATGATCCCGACCAACGAGCTGGATACATCGAAAGGCCAGAAACGCCTGCTGTCCGTGGATAACCCGATCGTTCTGCCGGTCGATACGACCGTTCAGATCGTCGTGACCGCCAGCGACGTGCTGCACAGCTTCGCGATGCCGGCCTTCGGCGTGAAAGTGGACGCTGTCCCGGGCCGCCTGAACGAAACATGGGCCCGCATTACCAAGCCGGGGACCTATTACGGCCAGTGCTCCGAACTGTGCGGCAAGGACCACGCCTTCATGCCGATCGAAGTGCGCGCCGTCTCGAAAGAGGATTTCCAGGCGTGGGCGGAAGCAGCCAAAACAAACTTCATCAATTATGACGCCTTCCTGGCGCAACGCGGCTCGACCGCGTCCGTCAACCAGTAATAGTTTAAGACTTGAAAACGAGGACTTGAGTTCATGAACGCTGCACACGCTACGGGCCACAACACAGACCATGACGCCCATCACGACGATCACCACGATCACAAACCCGGGTTCTTTATGCGCTGGTTCTGCTCGACCAACCATAAGGATATCGGCACACTGTACATTATCTTCTCGATCCTCGCCGGCCTGATCGGCGGCGCATTCTCGATGATGATGCGCGCGGAACTGCAGGATCCCGGCATGCAATTCGTGGCCGACGGCCAGATGTGGAACGTCTGGATCACCGCCCACGGCCTGATCATGGTGTTCTTCGTCGTCATGCCCGGCCTGATCGGCGGTTTCGGTAACTGGTTCGTGCCGCTGATGATCGGCGCGCCGGATATGGCCTTCCCGCGCCTGAACAATATCTCTTTCTGGCTGACAGTGTCGGCATTCTGCCTGCTGCTGACATCGGCTCTGGTCGGTTCCGGCGCCGGTACGGGCTGGACGGTTTATCCGCCGCTCTCCAGCCTTGCCGGTCACAAAGGCGCTTCGGTTGACCTTGCGATCTTCTCGCTGCACCTTGCCGGTGCCAGCTCGATTCTAGGTGCCGCCAACTTCATCGCCACTATCTTCAACATGCGTGCGCCGGGCATGACCCTGCACAAGATGCCGCTGTTTGTCTGGGGTATGCTGGTGACGGCCTTCCTGCTGGTGCTCTCGCTGCCGGTTCTGGGGGGTGCCATCACCATGCTGCTGACCGACCGTAACTTCGGCACGGCCTTCTTCAACCCTGAAGGCGGCGGTGACCCGCTGCTGTTCCAGCACCTGTTCTGGTTCTTCGGCCACCCCGAAGTGTACATCATGATTCTGCCGGCCTTCGGCATCATCAGCCAGATCGTGGCAACCTTCTCCAAGAAGCCGGTATTCGGTTATCTGGGCATGGCCTACGCCATGGTCGCCATTGGTGTCGTCGGCTTTATCGTGTGGGCGCACCACATGTTTACGGTCGGCATGGACGTTGACACCCGTGCTTACTTCACCGCCGCAACCCTGATCATCGCGGTGCCGACAGGCGTCAAGATCTTCTCGTGGGTGGCGACGATGTGGGGTGGTTCGATCGAGTTCAAAACCCCGATGCTCTGGGCCATCGGCTTTATCTTCCTGTTCACCGTTGGTGGTGTCACCGGCGTGGTACTGGCAAACGCCGGTCAGGATATCGCCCTGCACGACACTTACTACGTCGTGGCGCACTTCCACTATGTTCTGTCCTTGGGTGCCGTCTTCGCCCTGTTTGCCGGTTTTTACTACTGGATCGGCAAAATGTCGGGCCGTCAGTATCCGGAATTCCTCGGCAAGCTGCACTTCTGGATTACGTTCATCGGTGTGAACCTGGTGTTCTTCCCGCAGCACTTCCTGGGTCTGGCCGGTATGCCGCGCCGTTACCCGGATTACCCGGATGAACTGCAGGGTTGGAACGAAATTTCGTCCTACGGCGCTTATATCGCTGGTGCTGGCACGCTGCTGTTCGTGTTCATCGTGTTCTACACGCTGTTCTTCGGCCGCCGCGTCAGCGACAATTACTGGAACGCCCAGCCCCAGGTGATGACACTGGAATGGACCGTGTCATCCCCGCCGCCGTTCCACCAGTTCGAAATCCAGCCCAAGGTCAATTAACCGGCCAGTGCTGTTAAGAATAGAAAACCCCCGCTCAGGAAACCTTCCGGCGGGGGTTTTGCTTTTTCATCCCCATTATGCTACGGATAGGGCAATAAAGAAATTAACAGGAACGTTTCATGGATCAGGGCGAAGCCGAGGTTTATAACCTCCCTCCCTCATATTGCGACGCAATCGACCGGCTCGAAGAAAAATGGAGCCTTGCGGGACGCAACCAAACAACGATCAGCGCCGAGATGATAGACCGGCTGATCGATGACTTTGATCTTGTCGCCCGTCAGAGCCGCGACCATGCCCTCGACGTACTGGAAGAAACCATTCAGGTCTTTGCCATGGATGATGTGTTTTCAGGCGCACGGGCAACGCTGGCCGCTTATGTACATGTACGCCCGTTCCAGCCGCGCGCCCTGTCGCTGATGACCCACTGTCTGGACGAGGCCATGACCGTAAGCACGCATGATGCCATGGTCCTGTGCCTGCAAACGATTTTGAATGTGGAAGAGCATAGCACCATCGACAAGGCCGCATGCCATTATCTGGGCGTCATCGCCACCCGCAATGCGGTCACCACCGGCGATGCCATCGGCACGAAAAGGACGATCTCATCCTGTCTGTGCGGGAAGATCGAGGAAAATCGTTACCGCCGCATCATGACGGAATGTCAGGACCATCTGCACAAATTCTGCCCGTCGGTTCCCCGCGGACCGCGCCCGGCTCCCGGCGGAGGATAAAACGCCATGGAGTCTGCCAAAAACATATACAGCCTGACCGACGATGTCCTGCGCGAGGGGCCGCTGCCACAGGAGAATTGCAGCGAGATTATCGACGCCCTGATCGAACGTTTCTATGAGCACCCGGATCGCCAGCAGGCCAAATCAACCCTGATCCGCGCGATTGAAAGCCTGAACGAATACGGATATCAGGATATGTGGGCCGAGGCCCTGAAGGTTCATAACCGGCTTCTGCCGCCGGTCCGGAACGAATGTGCCATGATTTTGCTGTGCAGCCTGCACGATATCGCGGACATCAATACCCATCTCGCCATCCGGATTTCCGCCACCACATATCGCCTGTGCCTGCCGGACAGCCCCGGTGAAGACGTCGCGCGCCGCTGTCTGATCGAATTTACCTGCCACAAGGCACGCCTTGACGGCAGCACGGCACAGGCGCTGGATATGGCGAGCCAGAATCTGCGCGGGCCGAATATGACGGATGAGCGTTATAAAGCCGTCATGAGTGAATTGCTGCCCGCCCTGAATCGCGCCTGCCCATCCCGGCAGATGCGACCCTGTTAGGAAATATTCTTAAGCAATCGACATGCCTTCGACACGCAGTGTCGGAACGGCTTTGCTGCTGCGAAGACGCTTGATGTCATTTGCCGCCTGCATGTTGAGGAACATATCCCGCAAGTTGGACGATATCGAAGCATTGGATACCGGGCGGGAATAATCTATACGACCATCCTGAATCCAGAACCCTGTCGCCGCACGGCTGTACTGGCCTCTGGTCAGATCGATACCCTGCCCCATCAAGCCTGTAACAAACAAACCTTCCTTAATATCGGCAATCAGTTCAGCTTGACTGAGAACCCCCGGTTCAATCGTCAGGTTGCTGGGGCCGCGAATCTGGCGTGCATTTTCCAGACCGAGACGACGGGCGTCTTCCAGACCCATAAACCATGTTTTAAGAACACCTTTCTCAACCACAGTCATCGGCTGGGTAGCCCGCGAACCAGAAAAACGGGTCGATCCCAAACCACGCAGCAAGTGCGGGTTGTCGATGATATTAATCTCCGGGGCAAAAACAGCCCGGTTCATCGCCTCGGTCAGGAAAGATGTTTTCTTGCGAACCGCAACGCCACTAATCGCGGAAGCAAAATGGCCGAGAAGCGATGGACCGATATCCGGGTGAAATACCACAGGAAAATGGCCCGCCAGGGCTTTGCCTGGATTCAGGGCCTGTACGGCTTCGATACCGGCAACACGGCCAATCTCGTCCGGTGACATCAGATCATCATAATAAACAGCACTGGATCCCTCGCCACCCGTGCGCTGGTCATCTGCCGAGCGCGCAATCACGCTGACGCCGCGCGACGAACCTGTGCGCTCGCGGATGAATTCATCACCGCGGCTATCCAGACTGACGGTCAGGGCTTTATACCAGCCTGCTGCCCCGCCCTTGGAGATAGACACGCCCGGCACCGCCAAGGCAGCGGCTTCCATGGCGCGCGCGTCTTGAATCATGGATGCCAATGATACGCGTGTCCGGTCAATCAGGTCGAGCGTACGGTTTGTTTTAACGTGGGAAACCTGTGATGGATCAACAGGACGGTCAAAAACATTATCGGGCATCCGGCGTACGGCGGCCGCCAATTGTGCGACAGAGTCATTCAGGTCATTCACGCTCCGCGAATTCAGCTCGATGGATTCCGATTTGTCGCCCACACGCATATAAAGATCCAGGCTGATCGGCTTTGATGTCTCCAGACTTTCGACAACACCATTACGAACCTTGACCTCTGTTTCCTGATGCGTCGAGAATGTTGCCGCCGCATAGTCAGCGCCATTTTGCTTCATCAGGTCCAGCGCCTGCTGCAGCGTGTCATGGATATTCTGAATTTCTTTACGAGCCATAATAATCAATCCTGTTCTATAAAATTATATCGTTCTTGTCCGGGAAATCAGGAAGGCTGTGAACCGCCCACTTTAATGCCGCGCATTTTTACAGTCGGCTGACCAACACCCACAGGCACACTCTGTCCGGCTTTACCGCACATGCCTGTCGTCCCCAGTTGCAGATCGTTACCGACCATTTCCACCTGACGCATTGATTCAGGGCCATTACCGGTCAGAACGGCATTCTTGATCGGCTCAGCAATCTTGCCGTCACGGATGCGGAAGGCCAAAGTGGGAGCAAACACATAGTCACCGGATACGGTATCAACCTGACCACCTGCGAATTGCACGGCGTAAATACCGTCTTTTACTGAGGCGATAATGTCTTCGGGGTCGGATTGTCCCGGCGCCATATATGTCGTGGTCATACGTGTTATCGGTTGATAGTTATATCTTTCACGACGGCCATTCCCTGTCGGGGCAACGCCCATAATCCGCGCACTGACAGAATCCTGCATGTAACCTTGCAACGTGCCGTTTTCAATCAGTGTTGTTTTTTGTGTTGGCATACCTTCGTCATCGAAATGCAAACTGCCGCGTTCATCACCGATATTACCCTGATCGATAATTGTTACGATATCAGAAGCCACTTTCTGTCCCACCATCCCGGCATAGACAGACGCGCCTTTACGGGCGGCATCCCCTTCCAGGCCATGACCAACAGATTCGTGCAGCATCACAGCCGCCCAGCCATTACCCAAAACAACAGGCAGATCACCGGAAGGCGCCGGCATGGCGCGCAGGTTTGTTGTAGCCTGATGCAAGGCGTCATCAACCAGAGACTTCCATGAATGATCGGCAAATATATCTGTCAGGATCATGCGTTTGCCGACAGAAGCCGAACCTTGTTCCTTACGGTCGTCCTCTTTCACGATCACGCTGACGGCGATCTGTGACATCGGGCGCACATCGTCAAAACGCTGGCCGTCATGACGAATGATCGTCACAACATCCCATGAAGAAGTCATCGATGCCGACACCTGAATGACACGTGAATCAGCCGCGCGCGCATACGCGTCGATTTCTTCAAGCATCTTGATGCGATCCACATCGGAGATATCATCAAGAGGATTCTCAACCGTGTAATAAGACGGCAGGACGATGCTGGTCGATGGCACAGCCACCCGCCCTGTGGAGGGCGAATAATTGCGAATCGCCTTGGTGGTCGAGGCCAGTTTCTTAATGCTGGCTTCGCTGAGATCGGAAGAATGCGCATACGATGCCGATTCACCGGAAATGAAACGGAAACCGAAACCCTGATCGAGGGAAGTCGGCGTGCTGGACACCAGACGGCCATCAGAAAACGCCGAAGACTTCTCCATCACGCGTTGCAGGAATAATTCCCCCCCATCGGCCTGACGAAGAGCAGCGGTCACGAGTTTGGCCACCCGCTCCGAATCCATTCCCGTATCGGCAAAGAAAAACTTATCAGTAATGCTGCGCGCATCAGACATGTCGGCACTTCCCTGTTAAATTGTTATTTATGACAACAGCTTTAGCACACTGGGGGGATTTGTCAAAATTATGTGATAAATTTGCACACAAGGCCGGAATCGACTAGAAAGACGGGCGAGAGGTTTTGCCAGAGAATTCCATGACTGATTTCGTTCCTGCATATGACATTGAAAACCAGCCGCTGGCCGACACCCGCGAAAGCCGGATCAGCGATTTCTGGGCCCTTCTGAAGCCCCGGGTCATGAGTCTGGTCGTATTTACCGGCTTTGCCGGAATGTGGGTGGCCCCCGGTTTCAGCCAGACCCACCCGTTCCTGATAATTGTTTCCATAATAACACTGTCTTTGGGTGCTGGCGCCGCTGGCGCGATTAATATGTGGTATGACCGCGATATCGACGCGATCATGAAACGCACCCGGGGCCGCCCGGTTCCGGCGGGCCGGGTCGAAAGCAGTGAAGCCCTGTCCTTCGCGCTGGTTATGACCGTTCTATCCGTGCTGACCATGGGCATCGCCCTGAACTGGGTGGCTGCCGGAATTCTGGCCTTCGCGACCTTCTTTTATGCCGTTATTTACACAATGTGGCTGAAGCGCAGCACGCCGCAGAATATCGTCATCGGCGGCGCCGCCGGTGCCTTCCCGCCGATGATCGGCTGGGCCTGCATCACCGGGGATGTGACAATCCTGCCGCTGCTGCTGTTTGCCATCATCTTCCTGTGGACCCCCCCGCATTTCTGGGCGCTGTCACTGTTCGCCAGTGACGATTACAAGAACGCCAATATTCCGATGCTCCCGACCGTGGCGGGCGCGGCAGCCACCAAACGCCAGATGCTGCTTTATACCCTTGTCCTCTTGCCTGTGACGGTGCTGCCCTCTATGCTGGGACTGGCAGGCTGGACCTATGGCACAGCCGCCCTGATTCTCGGGCTGTTCTTCGTGTTTACCGCGTTGCGGGTGCTGAAGGACGACACGCTGAAAAGCGCCCGCCTGATGTTCGGTTACTCGGTGTTTTACCTGTTTGCACTGTTTCTGGCTTTGATGATCGATGCCGCGTAGTGAATTACATAAAAAGAAGCGTACCAAGAATCTGATGATTCTCGGACTGATACTGGGATGGTCACTCCTGATTGCGATGGTCGCAATGATCAGGATGGGAGGCGGATAAACATATGATAATGACGTTTGTACCCGGTTCAAAAATGCGTATTTCACTTCCCCATCTTCTGCCCTTGCTGCTGCTCTTCCTGTTGCTGCTGGCTTTACAGCCTGCGCGTGCGGCAGACGATCAGGCCGCAACATCCGTTCCCTGCAACC
>JAMHVA010000158.1:0-7045 GCA_035904625.1 Alphaproteobacteria bacterium
CTTGCCGCAGTCCTTCCAGTCCCTGGGCGGCTAGATTATCAACATCGGTGATACCTGTATGGATATAGGCCAGATGGATTTCACTGGCGTAACGAATGCGTTCCTCCGCACTTTCGGCCTGTGCTGATGTAACAGGCATGATCATGACAACGAGAATGATCGCGGCCTGCGCCCAGCGCGAGGGATGGCTGAGTATGCGCCACCCAGCCTGCAGGATAATCATGGCGATCCAGTCGATCAGGAACAGCATTAATGCCAGACAGAGGATAAACGGCATCAGGTTCTGCTCGTTGATGCCGCCGTAAGTCTGCTGCGTGACGCTGCCGGGCAAATCGCTGAAGACACGGATGCTGCCCAGCCGCTCGCCCAGATTGAGCGCGCGTTGCACGCCGACACGGCCATAAATGCCGGGCGGATGGGCGCTGTCAGGAATCTTTGCTTCGAATTCACCGGCGGGGATCGGTTGGACCGTCGGGCCGGGTTGCGTGATGCGGCCCATGCCATCGACCACGGAAATGGGTTGCATGGTGCTTGTAATATTGCTTTCCATCGCCGCCTTGTTTCCGGTCATTTGCAATGTGCGCTCCATCACTTTCACAAAAAGTCCCGAGAGAACAAGGTTCGACCATTCCGGTGTTGCTGTTGTGTGAATAAGGACGATCAGGCCGTCATCCAGATTATCGGCAGTGATCAGCGGTGTGCCGTCTTCCAGCATGGCCCAGCTTTTCTTTTCCAAATCGGCTTCAGGTTCAGCCAATAGCTGGCGGGCGATCGTCAGGTCTTCGGGAACTTCCAGCCCGTAATAAGGGCTTTGCATCGGGAATGGCGCCAGTTTCGCCGGTTTCTCCCATGTCAGAGAACCCTGCATCGCGCGGCCGCCGCTGCGGATGGCCACGGGCGTCAGGAAGTTGTCGCCCTGTGTCATGTTGGGGCCACCGAAGCGCAGCAACAGGCCGCCTTCACGGACCCAGCCTTCCAGTGTTTCCAGTTCCTCGACAGGAACCGCACCGACATCGGGCAGGATGATAACAGACACTTTTTTATCTAGAAGCTCCTGCGTCGGGCCTTCTGTGATATCGGCATAGGGCTCGATGGCGCGGCGGATATAATGGCGGGCCTCGGTCAGAGGCGCTTTGTCAGCGTTGCCAGTGGATGTCGAGATGCCAACGGTATGGCGTTGCGCTGAATTATCGACCAGCAGCAGCGACCCTGCGCCTTGACGGCCCGCTATCTGGAAGCGGCTGACCTGATTTTGCAGGCTGGCAGGCAGTTCAAATTTTACCCGTGTCTGTACGCGGTCTTTTTCGCTGCTCAGGGATACACTGTCGATCAGGCGGCCATCGCGGGCGAGTGCCTGCAGGCTTAAGGGCACGCCGCCGCCGACACCGGGGACGAACTCAACCAGCAGACCGAATTGTCCTGGCTTTGATTTATCGGGCCGCAGAAGGACAGGCAGTTGACTTGCCGCGGGGCTGAAGAATGTCAGCGCGCCTTGCGTCTGCAGCGTGCGGACCAATGCAGTATGATCACCTTCCATCAGGCCGTTGGAGAGCCAGTAACTCTGTATACCGGCGTGCTCCGGCGCCGTGGCCAGCACGCGGGCGGCGGCATCGTAATCGGCGGGCCAGGGAAGGGGCTTCAGGCCGCGCATATAGGCATCGGCTTCGCCACGAGTCAGCGGCCCCTGCATCTGCGGGTCTGTCTTGCCGGGCTCTGGCGCGGTTGTCACGATATACAGGCTGCGGCGTTCGCGGGCGGCGCGTTCGATGATGTCATTCGCCTGTGCGGTCTGAATCCGCCATGTCTGCGCACTGCTCCAGCCATTATCCATGACAATACGGACAGGACCGCCGCCGTCAATCGCATCGCCGGGATTCAGGATCGGACGGGCGAGCGCCAGAATGATCAGCGCTGCCGCCAGAATACGCAGCAGTAAAATCCACCACGGTGTTTTATTGGGAACCTGCTTGCGGGCGTCCAGCCCTTCCATGAAGCGCGCTGCCGGGAAGATAATCAGGCGCGGGGCGGGGGGTGTGACCTTCAGCAGGAACCAGAGCACGGGCAGGAACGAGAGCCCGAAAAGAACCCACGGATTGACGAAGGCCAATGTACCGAAACTGCCGGAGATCATAAGATGCCCCCGTTTTTATATTTCATCGCAATCGTCTGCCATAGGCCGAGAACTGTGGTCGCGGCATCCTGATCGGTGATGTGCTGGGCATAATGCCAGCCATGATGGTGGCACATGGCTTTCAGGCCCTCGATATGGGCATTGATTTTTTGCTGGTAGCTCTCGCGGACGGAATCGACATTCGTGATGTGGTGACGGATGGCACCGTCGCCGTGCTCAAAAATCACGCGCCCTCGGAACGGCAAGTTCATCTCCGCCGGGTCCAGAATCTGCACCAGCAGGATATTATCCGTCCGGTCGGCCAACGCGTGCACGGCATGTTCGGTCTGGTCCAACGGGGCCAAAAAATCACCGGCCAGAATGATCGTGGCATGGCGCGGCGGCTCATGGTTCAGCGCGTGGGGGATTTCGGCGATATCGGGTTCCAGCAATTTTTCGCCGAGACTCTGGAGTGTTGCTTCACTTTTTCCCGGGCGTAATGAGCCATCCAGTGTGCCGACCAGTTCTCCGGCACCCGTCATCAGGATTGCCAGTGCGAGAGAGATGGTCGCCGCCGCTTCGTGTTTCGTCTGCAGGATCGTACGAGAGGCATAGTGCATCCCGTCATTGCGCTGGCACCAGATCAGCCCAGTTTGCGTGGTCTGCCATTCCTTTTGTCGGACAAAAACGCGGTCGCCACGGCCCGATTGCCGCCAGTCGATATCCTGCGGTCTGTCGCTCGGCATGTACTCCCGGAACTGCCAGAATTTTTCGCCGTTGCCGGTACGGCGCTGCGCGTGTTCACCCAGCCGCACGGCGGCGGCAGCCTTTTCAGCGCCCATCAGAAGAGATGGCAAGTTCCCGCGCGCAGACTCGGCAGCCGCCCGCAACCCGAACATCGTCAGGGCGGAGCGTTTCAATCCATGGAGGCGAGCTTGCACAGTCATAATCTTACGCGGCCTGTCCGCTTATCAGACGTCTTTCGTCATGTCGCGGATAATGTCTTTCAGCGTGATGCCATCGGCGCGTGCCTGATAGTTGATCGCCATACGGTGCTTCAGGATCGGCTCGGCCAGATCAAGAACATCATCGACGGACGGGGCGGGGCGACCATCCAGCAGGGCCTTGGCACGGCATGCCAGCATCAGCGCCTGCGACGCGCGCGGGCCGGGCGCCCATGTCACATAATCATTGATCAGTTTGCTGGCATCCGGGCCGGGGCGGCCACGGCGCACGATCTTCAGGATCGCATCGACCACGCTTTCGCCCACGGGCGTATCACGCACCAGTGCCTGTATCTCCAGCAGTTCGTTTTCGGTGAAGACCGGCTTGATCCCGCTTTCGCGGTTGGTCGTGGTCGCCAGTATGACCTGACGTTCGGAAGCTTCATCCGGGTAATCGACATCGACCTGCATCAGGAAGCGGTCTAGCTGTGCCTCGGGCAGGGGATAGGTGCCTTCCTGCTCGATCGGGTTCTGTGTGGCCAGCACATGGAAGGGCTTCGGCAGCGCCCGTGGCTTACCGGCCACGGTGACGGCCCCTTCCTGCATCGCC
This sequence comes from Alphaproteobacteria bacterium, assembly GCA_035904625.1. Classification (GTDB taxonomy): domain Bacteria; phylum Pseudomonadota; class Alphaproteobacteria; order Micavibrionales; family Micavibrionaceae; genus Micavibrio_C. The sequence continues at coordinate 3,665 of JAMHVA010000158.1, forward strand.
TGCAACAGTGCAGATTGCGTACGCGGGCTGGCGCGGTTGATTTCATCGGCCATCAGAAATTGCGTAAAAATCGGACCGTCGATGAAACGGAAGCTGCGTTTGCCTTTTTCATCTTCTTCCAGAACTTCGGAACCCAGAATATCGGCGGGCATCAGGTCGGGGGTGCACTGGATACGCGATGAAGAAATGCCCATCACTTTCGCGACCGTATCGACCATCAATGTTTTCGCCAGTCCCGGAACCCCGATCAGCAACACATGCCCGCCGGACATCAGCGTGATGAAAATCTGATCGACGGCCTTATCCTGACCGAAAATGACCTTGGCAACTTCCGCGCGGGCCTTTTTCAGATCGGAAGAAGCCTTCTCAAGGCGTTTTTCGATATTGCCGGGATGGGCGGACGTGGACAAAGGGCTGCTCACGGTGGGGCTCCTGCTGTAAGATTAGAGAATCTGTTAAGTGTCATTTATATTAATGTCGTTTGCGGGTTTGCACAGGGGAAAGACGCCTATGCACGATCTCTTCTACAGGGAAGATGTATTTCAGGATTATGACCATGGGGATAAGCGTCGCCGGGGGGTGGATTTTACCATCGATTATCAGGGGCGCTGGTATTTCCATGGGGTGCAAAGCCCCGGTCCGATCAAAAGAAAAGCGCTGGCCGGGCTGTTCGGCGGGGCCGGTGACGGGTTTATGGCCGGGAAGGGCCTGTTCCGCGATGAAGCCGGGGCATACTGGCTGAAATCGCCTGATGGCCGTTATCGCGTCGAGGTCGAGGATGTGCCGTTTATCATAACGCATTATGATATTCATAATCCGGGACCGGGGCAGGCGATTATCCTGCAAACCCAGTTCGATGAAACAGTCCGGCTTGATTCCTTATCCTGCGTCGAACTGCGCCCGGAACCGCGTCACAATATCCCGGTTTTGTACGTTGAAGTGCGTGGCGGCCTGTGGGCGCGTTTTTCAACACAGATTCAGCAATCATTCGCGCGTGATGTACTGAAAGATGATGGCGAATGCTATAGATTCACCAGTGCCGGTCACGAATTTACGCTGAGAGCGCCATCATGAAACTTGCTGCCGCAAGAACAATTACCCCGCCGCCATGGATGACCGCGCCGCAGACACGGGCCGTCATGGCGGCGCTCAATGACCATGGCGCCATACAGACGCTGTTTGTCGGCGGCTGTGTCCGCAATGAACTGATGAAACGCCCGGTCAAGGATATTGACCTCGCGACGATCCATATGCCGGATGACGTCATCCGCCGGTTGCAGGCGGCAGGCATCCGTCATATTCCCACGGGTATCGAACACGGCACTGTCACGGCGCTGACCGATGGGCATACGTTCGAAATCACGACACTGCGGCGCGATGTGTCCACCGATGGCCGCCGTGCGACCGTGGCTTACACTGATGATTGGCTTGAAGATGCGCGCCGCCGCGATTTTACGATGAACACATTGCTGGCCGATGACAGCGGTCATGTCTTCGATCCGCTGGGGGCGGGGATTGACGCGATTGATCGGGGGCTGGTTGTTTTCGTCGGTGAACCGGACCAGCGCATTGCCGAGGATTATTTGCGTATCCTGCGCTTCTTCCGGTTTCATGCCTTACATGGGCGCGGCGATCCTGATGCCGGTGCCCTGCGGGCCTGTGCGGCGGCGGCCAGCCAGATCAGAACGCTTTCCCGTGAACGCATCACGCAGGAACTGATCAATATATTAAATGTTTCCGATCCGTCGAAGACGCTGGCGCTGATGTTCGGTCGTCGCATTCTTGCTGAATTGTTCGATCATGATTTTGACGCGCAGCGGTTTTCACGCTTCTGTGAACTTCAGGCGCAGGCAAATGCTGTCAGCGTGATGGCGCGTCTGGCGCTTTTGACGGGCCTGAATACAGGGGCTGTTCAGGATGTCCTTGTTCTGTCGTCGGTCCAAAAATCGATGCTGTCGGCGATTGCCGGTCTCTATGGCCATCTGGATGATCTGTCGGCTCCGGCGCTGCGTCAGGCGGTATACGACTACGGGAATGATGCTGTAACACAGGTTCTCTTGTTGAAAGCGTCAACCGGGATTGTGATTGAATCCGGTGCCTTGACGATTGCACAAAGATGGAACCCGCCAAAGTTTCCTCTGGCGGGTCAGGATGTCATGGATATGGGCCTTACGCCGGGACCTTTGGTTGGACGATATCTGAAGGATATCGAAATCTGGTGGCGGCAGGCTGATTTTGTGCCTGACCGGGCTGCGTGTCTTGCGCGACTGCGGGTGCTGCTGCCGTGATCTCAGTGGCGCAAACGCGGAGTTCGCGCAGGCGTCCCGCGGCATCGGGAATGATCATCCGGTCGAAGTTCGTATCCGCATCGGTTGCGGGGCGCATATTCTGCGCTGTCAGGTCCTGAATATCCTGCGTGCTGAAATAGTTGCCCTGAACGACCTGAACGCTGCCGTTTGCGACGCGGTTCATCATCTCTGTAATGCGGAATTCCTGCAGCATGCGTTCGCGGGCTTCGCGTTTTTCCGCGCGTGTCACGACATAAGCCGGTGCCGGGTGGCCGTTTGTCCGTGCCGCAGGGGCCGATACAGACGATTCTGCCGTCTGGATGTCGATATAATTGTTATCGGCGGCAGAATAACGGACGCCGTCCGGCTGGGAAAGCAGGGGAGATGATGCCGTCTTTTCTACGAAATTGTTCGTTTGTGCATCATATCGGTATCCGCTCATGTCACCCTCTTTTGTAATTTTATTGCTTAAAGACAGTTAAAATTCTTTTTTCATGTCTTGATTTAAGGGTTTTACCATAGATTATGTCCGTCAGGGCATAAAAATTTAACATGGAGCCATGCGATTTTTGCAATGCAATACATGCAGAAAACAGCAATTTTAATTTGCATAATACCTGTGAATTGTGTACAACCCTTTTTGTGGCTTTTTTGTGAAACGCTTGCTAAAAGAGCTTCTGTAAAGGCAACGCTCCCGATCTTGAAAAGGACCAGTGGATTCAGCGAAAAACTAGAACTCATGCTTTTAATGGTGCAGCCCCGGCGCAAGCTGATGATGAGGGCCTGGAAGGTCTGACCTTTTTGATCCGCACCGATGCCCGTTATTCGACAGATGGCTTCAGACGCCATCTCCTTCGCGCGCTTCTACAAGATACACAGATTCCCGTATTCAACGGTCGTGCGGCCGGTGAATGCAGCAATCTTGAGACAGCCATCATGAAATCCGTTCATGAAGCGTATCAGGAATGGGGCCATACGGTGCTCGAATCGATTTCCCGTCATGTGAATTACGATCTCTACGATATTGCCAACAGCATGTTGCTGGTGGACTTCCACAACTCCACAGAGTTGACAGAGAAGATTGCCGATAACG
>JAMHVA010000159.1:0-2582 GCA_035904625.1 Alphaproteobacteria bacterium
CGCGCAGGCGCAACAATCCCTTTCCGAAAGCCATTAAAATCCGTACTTCACAGATTTTTATGGCTTGAGGTGCCCTATTGAGGGGCCGCGCGCTTATGCGCGCGAAGCCAAGCACAACGGAATTGCGCGCCCGACGTTTGAGGGAGAATGAAAAGCTATGGTTGGGGCGGAAGGATTCGAACCCTCGAATGGCGGGACCAAAACCCGCTGCCTTACCGCTTGGCGACGCCCCAATCCTGAAAGGGAAATGGTGGTTCCATCGTGGGGAACCGGGCGCCAAACTATCCAAGAAAGCGGGGGAAATCAAGGAGAAAACACGGGCGTGTCCGAACCGGATGAAAACCCCCATAACCAGCGGAAATGATAACAATATTGCGAAATCAGCCGACCTGCGATCCGGTCTTGCTTTTTCATATTCCTACATTTAGTTTTGCCGGATAACAAGAAACAGGGAAAATCATGGACCCCTTCACCCTTGCCCGGGAATTCTGGCGCAAAGCGATCAAGCCGATTTTTGTAACCGAACGCCGCGAAACATTGTTCGGTACGCGTTACAACAAGATGAACGACGTCAAGGCGACACTGGGCCCGCTGGAACAGCAGCGTTTGAGATTCTATCTGGCCGCCAGTCACGAAGACGAACCGATCCGGGATTACATTGCCTATATCCAGCGGCTGGCCCATTTCTGCGAGACATGCGTCCGCAATCCGGAATCGCATCTGGCGCAGGGGCTGGATATGGCCTGCATCGCACGGTTTAAGGTCGCTGTCGATCTGGCGGCCAATGCCTTGCGGCAATCGGACAAGGCCTATCTCGATCGTATACGCAATGAAATGGGGGCGCCCCCGCTGGATGATGATATGGCCAGACGCGTGCGCCGCGCCGAGATTGCGATGATCAAACAAGATATCGGCCAAAACCTTCCACGGCCATGAAGGGCTGCTTCGTGCCTGGCTTTCGTGTATGATGGCGGAAGGCCCCTTATTGAAACCCGCCGGGAAGGTCGGATCCGCCGCATGATTATGAAGATCATATTCGCAGCCGGATTGTCGTTATTGTTGTCAGCGTGCGCAACAGCGGACAGATCGGTCTTCACATCCGATACGCCGAGACAGAGCGCCTATATATCCGCACGCGTCGCGTCGCAACCTGTTCAATGCGTGCCGTATGCGCGCCAGCAATCGGGAATCCAGATCATGGGCGATGCCTATAGCTGGTGGGATCGCGCCGCCCCCACATATGATCGCGGCCACAGCCCGCGCACAGGATCGGTTCTGGTGCTGGCGCGCACATCAAAAATGAAGCACGGGCATGTGGCTGTCGTCACCGATGTTCTGGGGCCACGGCAAATTAATGTCACGCACAGCAACTGGGGGAATGACCGCTACAGCCGCCGGGTGATTTATGATTACATGCGCGTTGAGGATGCCTCTGCGAAAAATGACTGGAGCAGCGTGCGGTTCTGGAACCCTGACAAGAACGTGTTTGGCTTCCCCTATCAGGCCAAGGGGTTTATTTATCCGGCGCGGACAGGCCCCGCACTGACAAACTAACCCACTGAAATATAATAATATTTTTCAATCATCTCATAATACCCTGCTGATTTACACCTATATAATATGTGGATGAGCCCGCAAAAAGCCGGGAAAATCAGTGACATCACACAGTCCCAGCCCGTATAGTCTGGTCATAATCATACTATACGCTATTGGGGAGCGCCGACGTGTCAGAGAAAGACGTCCGTGAGTTTTTGTACGCCAAGCTGCGCGACAATCAGGCGCGCGATCTGGCGCAAGATGATATCCATCAGAACGATCAGGACGATGATCTTCAGGGCAACGTCGTACGCGCGCCCCGCCGTTACGATACCGATGACTCGGCGCCCCGCATTCCCGTTTTTGAAAAGCAGCGTGACGACAAAGTTGTCCTCCTGCTCAATCAACTCGGCGAACGTCTGATCCGCAGCGAACGTGAACGCCTTGAACTGAAAGAAACGGTTGGCCGCTATTCCGACCTGATCGAGAAGCTTGAGAAGAAAGTCGATCGTCAGGCCGAAGCCGAGATGTCGCTGCGCGACCGTCAGGAAAAGCTGGAGCAGGATTACGCCGCCAGCATGCAGAAAATGCAGAAGGCCATCGTGCTGGCCGAGCGCATCGAAGAAGCCATCGCACAACAGAACCGCCTGGCGCGGCGGATTGAACAGATCACGCAAGACAAAGCCCGCATGCTGCGCAAGCTGGAGCGCATCGAAGAAGCGGTTGTCGAGACGCAGACTGTGCTGAATGCGAAATCGCTGGTGCTGGTGGGCGAAAACAGCCGGGCCGTCGACGACCCGAACGCACGGACAAGCGCACCCGCGAATGAGAATATCTGGCAAAGTGGGACAACCCGCCGTCTTGCATCGTCCGTCGCCGTGGTGGCGCTGATCGTTGCGTTAAGCTGGGGAACGTATGAATTCTGGCCGCGCATCAGCCAGTCGATGAACAAACCAAAGCAAGCCGTCACAGCAGAAAATCTGCTGTCGATGCCGCCGTTTGACCCAGCGACCGTGGCCGATGTCCGCGATCCGGTTCAAAATGAT
>JAMHVA010000160.1:0-4241 GCA_035904625.1 Alphaproteobacteria bacterium
GGGCTCAGGTCAGCGCTTACTGGATGACCGAAAAAGGTCTGCTGATTCATGGGACCGAAACCGCCGCGTACAGACTGAGTAATGTCTTCGACATTAAAGGTCCTGCCGGTGTTGAGGCGGCACCCGCTGAGGCGGCCATGTTTCCCCGCTGGGTTAGCAAGGCATTTAAAGGCAGTGTGGAAGAACCCTACACAGCCCGACTTGGCAAAATCGCCAATATCGCCAACGTCTACAGTTTCGCCGCTCGTTGCGTCGAAGCCGCGGCCAACGAACCGCGCTTCAGCAGCAAACCGGCACAACAACAATACGCACAGCCGGTCTACGCGCTGGCGGCATAAAATTTTCAAATCGGCGAAAGACGCAGTAGAGGGTGTCTTACGAAGATTAATAAAGAGGGTGTGAAATATAAAAATTACCTGAATGGCCGCGCAAGCGGCCTTTTTCTTTTTTCCGATCTCATTCATTTCGTCTGGAGAACATCATGGCATTGAACGACGTGGCATTGGCCAGCCGGGCGCTGATCCGGCTGGGGGCGGCCCCCATTTCCTCATTTAACGACGGCACGGCTGAATCTGAAATTGCCGGGGCCTTGTTCGCCCCTGTGCGTGATGCACTGCTCTCCGCCTATAGCTGGAGCTTCGCGACCGGGCAGGTCATGCTGAACGCGCTGGATACGCCGCCGGTGGCGGATTATGCCCATGCCTTTGCCCTGCCGGATGATTTCCTGCGCGCGATGTCCGCCGGGACGGGCGGCAAGGGGCGGGGCCTGAATTACAGGATCACCCGCAACGCCCTGCATACGGATGCGGCGGATGTGTTGCTGACCTATATTTTCCGCCCGGGAGAAGAGGAATTCCCGCCCTATTTCGACGCGGCGCTGATCGCGCGCCTGTCGGCGGAGTTTTGTATCCCGGTGACGGAAAATACCTCCCGGACCGAAACCTTGTTCCGGATGGCGGAAGCCGAGTTTGAACGCGCCCGCCAGATCGACGCCCAGCAGGACAGCCCGGGCCGGATCGAGGACTTCAGCCTGATCAACGCAAGGAATTCCTAACGATTTGGCTTTAAAATGAAAGAATTCGTGTATCACTTTGTGTATCACTGGGGAGCGTATATCCATGAAAATTGTCAAACTCAGGAACGGGACGGAACAGGATATTACAACGGTTTCTCTCGATCATGAGGTATTGCTGGGGATTCATGAGGATCATCCGGCCATTTTCAGGGAACTGATCGCGCATTGCCGTACCGGCCAGCCGTTTCAGGAGCATAGCCGGAACGTCCTGAATGGATGGAACGTCCTGAACCCGCAAGGCCATCTGATCGAAGAAATGAAGAATGTCGCGTTGTCGATGGTGGATGGCGACGGGGATGCCATGCTGTTCGTCAGCCCTGTACAGGATCAGCCGATGATGGCTGACGATCTGGATCTGGGCGACCTGTTTGCGGCGGCTTATTTCCACATCGCGAACGTCATGCCGGATATCAGCGTAATAGCAACAACCTATACCGACCGGGCCGATGGTCCCCCGGCGTTGCTGCCCCGGCGTTTCCACCACTAGGTTTCAAGCCGCCTGATTATTTCTTATCCACCCCGGTTTTGTCGGGGTTTTTTATTTGTCATCCAACAACGGAGAGATCATGTCACGCATCAGACAGGTCAAAACTACCTTTACCGCCGGCGAGGTCTCGCGCGCGCTGCTCGGGCGTGGTGATTTGCGCGCTTATGAGAATGGCGCGCTGACATTGCGCAATGTGTTTATCCAGCCCACAGGGGGCGTGACGCGCCGCGCGGGCTTGCGCTATATCGATACGGCATCAGGGAACGGGCGGCTGATGTCGTTTGAATTCAGCGTCGATCAGACATATCTGCTGGTCCTCACCGACGGGCAGATCGCGATTTACGAGAATGACAGCCTGATCGATACGATTGTTGCCCCGTGGACAGCGGAGCAGATCGCCCATGTGGCCTTCATGCAAAGTGCGGATACGCTGTTGCTGGTTCACCCGGATGTACCACCGCGCCGCCTGACCCGCAATGCGGGCGGAGTCTGGTTGTTGCAGGAATGGGAATTCTTCACGGATGCGAATGTCATTCACCAGCCTTATTTCAAATTCTCCGAAACGGGTGTCACACTGACGCCGAGCGCCACGACGGGAACCATCACGCTGACGGCGTCGACGGCGGTTTTCACCGAAGATCATGAAGGTGTGCGCCTGCGCGTGGCGGGCAAGGAAGTCGAAATCACCGATTTCAATTCCGCGACGGTGGTGACAGCCACCGTCATTCAGACCCTGCCTGGGACATCGGCCACAATTGACTGGGAAGAGCAGGCGTTCAGCGCCGTGCGTGGCTATCCGGTATCGGTCGCATTCCATCAGGACCGACTTGTGATCGGCGGCAGCCGCGATTTGCCCAATCGCCTGTGGTTTTCAAAATCGGGCGATCTGTTCAATTTCAATCTCGGCACGGGGCTGGATGATGAAGCCATCGAATTTTCAATCCTGTCCGATCAGGTCAATGCCATTCGCGGCATTTTTTCGGGTCGCCATCTTCAGGTGTTTACATCGGGCGCGGAATGGATGGTCACGGGCGATCCGCTGACCCCGGCTAACGTCCAGATCCGCCGCCAGACGCGGGTGGGGTCGATGACGGCGCGTTATATCGCCCCGGTCAATGTCGATGGTGCAACTTTGTTTGTTGCCCGCAATGGGGAACAGATACAGGAATTCCTTTATACCGATGTCGAGCAGGCCTATCAGGTCACTGATCTTGCGCTGGTGTCCCGCCATATCATTCCGGTGCCTGTGGATATGGATTTCGACCAGCGCCGCCGCCTGCTGTTTCTCGTCCGGGCGGATGGTAAATTTGCGACTTTGACCGTTTTCCGGTCCGAATCGGTGGCGGCTTGGACGCTGCATGAAACCGCCGGGGCGGTGCGCTCGGTATCGGTCGTGGGGGATATTGTCTATCTGCTCATCGAACGGAATTCTGTTTTTTCCATTGAACAGATCGATGATGTTCTAAATCTGGATGCCGCCCTGACCGGCGCGGCCGACAGCCCGGCCCTGACATGGTCGGGCCTTGATCATCTGGAAGGGCAAGTTGTCACGGTGGTCGCCGACGGCATCGTGCTGCCGCCCAAGATCGTCACGGCTGGCCAAATTATTCTAGATGATCCAGCAACAACCATTGAGGTCGGCCTTTCCTATACCCATATCGTCGAACCACTGCCACCCAGTGTGATCGAACAGAACGGGGCCGGGCGTGCGGTCCGGCTGGTCGAGGCGGTGTTCCGGATTGAGGGGACGGCGGCCCTGCGGCTCGATGTCGGACGGGGCCTGCGGGATATTCCCTTACGCCAGTTCGGCGAGGATGTGATCCTCGATGAACCGCCGTCCCGGATGAACCGGGATGTCCGGGTGCATGCGCTGGGTTGGCAGAACGATTCATCGCGGCCCCTGTGGCGGATCGAGCACGATATGCCGCTGCCGTTCACGTTGCTGTCCGTTACCACAGAACTCAAAATCAACGACTAGGAGACTTTCATGGGCGCACTCACCCCCGTTATTACCGGCCTGACCACATTGACGACGGCGGTATCCGCCGCCGACAAGCTGATCGGCGTGACCCGCGATTTTGCCCGCGATCCGTACGAAAGCCAGCGGCAGGCCCTGCGGGCGCAGCAGGATCTGGCGCTACAGCAACTTTCGGCGCAACAAACGCTGGATGAACAACAGGCCGCGCGCGAGGCCGATTTGCAGCGGCAGAAGGTGGCGACCGATGCGCTGAATGCCGAGCAGAACCGCCGTGCGGCTCTTCGTCGTGCTGTGGCCCGGCAACGCGCCCAGTTCGGTGTCAGCGGCCTGAGTGCGGGGGATGGATCATCGGAAGCGGTGCTGCTGGGGCTGTTTGAGGAATCGGAGCAGGATAAGGCCGCTTCACAACGCCTTGATGGCCTGCGACTGGCCGCACTGGATCAGGATATGTCTGACCGCCGCGCGATCAATGTCCTGCAGCGGACCCAGCTGCAGGAGAAGCAGGCGCTGCAACGACTTGCGTCAGGGGAATGACGTCATGCGCTCAGCGCATGCGGTTCCACATTATGGTCACATAATGGACTGATTATCGACTTGATAGAGGCCTATAAAATCTGCATCGCTCACCTCTGGCAGGAAAGGATACGGATATGCTGACCCCTCGCTCTTTGATTGTTCCTCTCTGCTTATGCTTTTCCGTG
>JAMHVA010000161.1:0-2096 GCA_035904625.1 Alphaproteobacteria bacterium
GAGGAAGAAAGCACTCGCGTCGCGCGCAAAATTCATGATGAATTGGGGCAATCGCTCACCGCGCTGCAGATGGATCTGTCCTGGCTAACGGGCCGGCTTCCGGCCAACAGTAAAGCTATCCGAAAGAAAACGCAAAGCATGTCGGGTCTGGTCGATTCGACCATTGAAAGCGTTCACAACATTACGACCGAACTGCGCCCCAGTCTCCTTGATGATTTAGGGCTGCCGGCAGCTATCGAATGGCAGGCGACGGATTTTCAAAAACGCTCCAACATCCGCTGTCAGGCTCATATCTTTTGTGAAAATGACGTAATCGACAAGGAACTGGCCACGGCCATCTTCCGCATTTTTCAGGAAACGCTTACCAATATCGCGAGACATGCCAGAGCCACGCTCTGCAAGGTAAACCTCACGGAAAATGAAAAAGAACTGTGCCTGGAAGTAACGGATAACGGGGTCGGCATCACGCAGTGGCAGATAGATGATCCCCGCTCCTTCGGCATGATCGGCATGCGCGAACGCGCCCATCTTTGGGGAGGAACCATTCACGTGCGCAACGCCAAACCTTCCGGAACAACGGTGAGAGTTCTGATTCCACTCAGGCAAAGGAGATAGACAAACATGATACGTATACTGGTTGCCGATGATCACGCTGTGGTGCGCCAGGGCGTGGTACAGATTCTGGCAGATGTTCGGGACATGCTGGTCAAAGATGAAGCGCAAAACGGCGCGGAAACGTTAGATAAGATTATGAAATATGAATATGATGTTGTTCTGCTCGATATCTCCATGCCGGGACGCAGCGGTCTGGAGGTTCTGGAGGATATCAAGGCTCAGCGGCCGAAACTAGCCGTATTGATCTTAAGCATGCATCCGGAAGAACAATACGCGGTGCGGGCGCTGCGCGCCGGCGCATCGGGTTACCTCACCAAAGCGAGCGCGCCGCAGGAACTGATCGGAGCCATCCGCAAGGTGGCCAGCGGCGGGAAATACGTCACGGCGTCGCTCGCGGAAAAACTGGCCGATGAAATGGATATTGACACGCAAAAACTGCCCCACGAAAGGCTTTCCAACCGCGAGCACCAGGTCATGCTGATGCTGGCGAACGGCAAATCCGTTTCCGATATTGCCGAAGAATTGTTTCTCAGCGTGAAAACCATCAGCACTTACCGCACCCGCATTATGGCCAAGATGTGTTTAAAAAAGAACGCTGAACTCACGCTTTACGCTGTCCACAACAAGCTCATCAACTAGCCTGCCCGCGTTGGCCGGCACTTGAAATCCTTGTCGGATAAAATCCGTCAGATCATCCGGTATTGGTCCGACACATAAATAAGCTATCTGCCGATATTCTCTTTTGAATGCCTGTGCTAGTCCGGTATCGGGTTTAAATTCGTTGTCGCTTCGGTGCGGCAAAACCGAGACAGGACAAACAGGGGGAGTCTTTATGGGACAGGCACAATCAGAAGCAAAGCAGGCAAAGTCAGCGAAGCGGATCGCCCGGAAGGAAACGCCGGACCCGCAGGGCAAACTTTTAAAGGGTGAACTGGCGGAAATCATTCATCAGGCGGTTCGGGATAACCGCAGCTACCTCATGGAACACGAAAGCAAGGAAATTCTGGAAGGCATCGGCATTGCAACCACCGGTTACCTCGTGGCGCGGTCCGAAGATGAAGCGCTGGCCATCTGTGATAAAATCGGATTCCCCGTGGTGATGAAAATTGTTTCTCCGGATGTCGTTCATAAAACGGATGCGGGCGGCGTCAAGCTTAACTTGATGAACGCCGATGACGTGCGCAAAGCTTACCGCGATATTCTGGAAACATTCAAATACCAGCATATCGAAGGCGTCGCGGTGCAACGCATGGCCCAAGCAGGCATCGAGGCGATTATCGGCGTCACGCGCGATCCCAGTTTCGGCCCGCTCATCATGTTCGGCCTGGGCGGCGTGTTTGTCGAAGTCCTGCGCGACGTATCTTTCCGCATTCTGCCGATCACTGAAAAAGATGCCGCACAAATGATTGAAGACATTCGCGGCTCGGGTATTCTCAAAGGGTATCGCGGACAGGCCGTCGATCTCGACTCGCTTCAGCAGT
>JAMHVA010000162.1:0-30396 GCA_035904625.1 Alphaproteobacteria bacterium
CCGAATACAGAATTTTTGATGTGAATGTGACCGGTGTTTTAAACACCATATTGCCGCTGGTCCCGCGCATGATGGAACGGAAGCGCGGGCAGATCGCGATCATCAGTTCGCTTGCCGGTTACAGCGGGTGGCCCGGCGCACCCGCCTATAGCGCCAGCAAGGCAGGGGTGCGCGTCTATGGCGAGGCATTGCGCGGTACGCTGGCCCGTTACAATATCGGGGTGAGTGTCGTCTGTCCGGGGTTTGTCGAATCACGCATGACGGCGGTGAACGATTATCGTATGCCCTTCTTTATGAAGGTAGAAAAGGCTGCCGGGATCATTGCTTCCGGGCTTGCCGTCAACCGGGCGCGGATCGCTTTTCCATGGCCGACAGCGCTGGTTTCCGGATTGATGGGTTTGTTGCCGCCGGCGCTTTCCAGCCGTCTTCTGTCAACTTTCCCGCCAAAACCGGCAATAAAACCAGACAAGCTTGCGTAAAAATGCATATGTCGTTTGCGTTTTTGTCCTATTTAGAGCAATAATCCCATTCACTGATAAATAATAAGAATAAAAGCAGCTTTTCTTACTGCGTATAACCCGACGCCACAGGGATAAGATATGTGGCGGGTGTGATTTTTGAGTCTGTGATATGGACGTTAAGGATATTGAGCGCAACATAGAAGTTGCCGTCAATTTATTGAAAGCTCTTTCAAACGAGAAGAGATTGATGGTGATTTGTGCCCTGTATCAGGGCGAGAAAAGCGTCGGCGAACTGGAGGAGATCGTTGGCCTGAGCCAGTCCGCCTTATCGCAGCATTTGGCCCGTCTGCGCAGGGACGGGCTTGTGAATACAAGACGCCATGCGCAAACCATTTACTATTCACTGAATGACAAGGCAACGGAGGCTGTTCTTCGTTGCCTTTATGATATTTATTCCCCAGAAGAGCTGAGTTCTGGCACAGCTGCGGCCATGAATACGGTATTTCCCATCCCGGGGACTGAAGGCGAAACGGGCTGATCCCGGTTTAGCTCTGATTCCTGAACCAGCGCACGCTGATCAATCTTTCAACATCACTGACTTTAAGATCTTTCAACTCATCGACCTGATGGGTTTTGACATGCGCGCCTTGCGGCGCGTGACGATGCGGCGTGCTGTGCCGTGAGAACAGCACCAGTGACGGACATCCTGTCGGCGCGATCATATGCATCGGTCCTGTGTCGTTGCCGATAGCGCCAGCGGCGTGACGGGCCAGCAGGGCGATATCCAGCAATGATGTCCCGCCGACAAGGCTCAGGGTGTTTTTGTGAACGGTGCAGATCTGTTCTGCCAGATCGGCTTCCTGTTGTGTGCCAATCACAACCGGCTGATATCCCCAGCCATCAACGATGCGCGCTATATGACCGTAATTTTCAGCTGGCCAGCGCTTTTCCGCGCGGCCCGGCGCACAACCGGGAACCAGCAGGACATAGGGCTTTTTCAGGCCGTGATCGTGTATGAAGCTGTCGATGTTGCCCGGCACCCATTCAAGACGGTCAATCGTGATGTCTGTAATACCGGCCAGTGCCAGTGTCTGGATATGCCCGGCGAGCGCACTACCCGCCGTGCGTTCAGGGTTGGTGTTGCGATGGGACGCGCCAGCGGCAACGCCAACCCATTCAGGTCGTTCCTTACGAGGGAATAATTTCAGATACCATGATGTTCTGTCGTTATTCTGCAGATCATACACGCGGGTGAAATGCCCCGCGCGCAATTTTTGGCGCAGGTCCAGCCAGCCGCCGATGTCATTCCAGCGGGGCCGTGTATCCATCCATACATGATTGAAGTACCCGCATCCCAGACCGAAACCAACAAACGGTTTTGTCGTCAGTAATGTGATGGACGCCTGAGGATGATGGCGGCGAATGGCCTGCATCGGTCCCAGGGCCTGAACGAAGTCGCCGAGCGCTCCCAGCTTGATCACAAGGATGTTTTCTGTTTCCGGTGTATGCGCGGTTACAGATGCGCCTGTCATTACGCTGCCGTCGCCAGATGAGAGGCTTTGTGCGCGTCCCGGGCTGTTGCCGATGATCGCATGGCCGATTCATCAAGCAGTTCACTGTATACGGCCAGTGTTTCCGCCACCATTTTCTCGCGGGTGAAATGATCGGCGATATGTGCCATCGCGCGCGTGGCCAGAATGGAGCGGTGAGAGGGATCGAGATTCAGCGCTTCGGTGATGGCCGCCGCCAGCACGGTGGCATCGTTCGGCGGCACCAGCCATCCCGTTTCGCCGCGAATAATCGTTTCGCGCGATCCGCCGTGATCGGTGGCGACAACCGGGCGGCCCATCGCCTGTGCTTCGGCGGCGATGCGGCCGAAACCTTCGGGGTCGATTGATGCGGAAACGACCACAGCGGCCATCATGTAAGCCGCCGGCATATCGCTGCAATGATCGACAATCCGGATCTGTCCTTCAAGGCCGCGTGATTTCACCGTGTCTTCCAGTTCCTGACGATATTCCTTCCGTCCCTGATCCGATCCGATCAGCACGCAGATCGTATCCGGACGGTTGATGCGCGCCATCGCGTCGATCAGGACATGGTGCCCCTTCCAGCGGGTCAGGCGTCCCGGCATCATGATGATGTTCATGCCATCCGGCAGACGCCATTCGCGCGATAATTTGATCATGCGCTCGGGCGACACGCTGACCGGGTGGAATTTTTCCAGCGCAATGCCGCGGTGAATGATGCGGATATTGCGGGGATCGACGTCATAATGTTTACGCAGGTAATCGGCAACGAAGTGCGAAATCGCGATCACACGCTCGCCCTTGGCAATCGATGCATTGTATTTCTGTTTCAGGCGGCCCCAGAAACTGTCTTTGAAATTATAGGGCGCATGGCAGGTCGTCATGAAACGGGCGTTCGTGTCCTTGCACGCCATATAGCAGCTCCATGCCGGGGCGCGGCTGCGGGCATGTACGATATCAACGCCGTGCTGTTTGATCAGCTTGTTCAGCTTGCGGGCATTGCGCCAGATGATAAACGGGTTCTTGCTGTGAACGGGCAAATGAATATGCTGTGCGCCCGCGCGCAAAACTTCCGGCAGGCGGTAGCCGCCATTTGAAACGATGATTGCGGTGGCCCCGGCACGCACCAGTTCCGCGGCGACGTCGATACATCCTTGCTCGGCACCGCCGGCACCCAAAGCAGGAATAACCTGCATGACCACGGCCGGGCGCGCCTGCTTGCTGATTGTCGGTTCGGGGGATGATTTCATCTGTTTTGAAGACCTTGCGCTTTCTTCAAGGATTTACCACACTCGAAGGAGGGCGGATATAAAAAACCGGCCATTTATCTGCGTTTTTTGGGGATTTCAGAGAGATTTATGACGACACAACCGGAATTTCTGCGCCGTAACGGCGCGCCTGCCCTGGCCTACCGCCGTTTCGTGCCAGCCGAATCAAGCCTGCCCGGGGTCGTCTTTCTGGGCGGATTTCGTTCCGATATGGAGGGCAGCAAAGCCCTGTTTCTCGATGATGCCTGCCGCCAGCGGCAGCAGCCCTTCCTGCGCTTCGACTACCGCGGCCATGGGTCATCGGAAGGGGATTTTGAAGCAGGAACCATCGGGCTGTGGTTCCAGGATGCGCTCGCTGTCATTGATGAGTTGACATCCGGGCCGCTGATCCTTGTCGGGTCTTCAATGGGCGGGTGGATTTCATTGCTGGCGGCGCGGGCGCGGCCCGACAGGGTAAGGGGTTTTGTCGGGATTGCCGCCGCCCCTGATTTCACGCGCGATATGTGGAACACCATGACCGAGGACCAGCGCAAAATCTTGATCGATCAGGGCATATTACGCGTGCCCAATCATTACAGCGATGATCCGTATGTGATTACCAAAGCCTTGATCGATGACGGGCCGTCGCATTTTGTTCTGGAATCGCCGCTGGATCTAAAAATTCCTGTGCGGCTGGTGCAGGGGATGAAAGACATGGATGTGCCGTGGCAGACGGCTTTTCGCATCCGCAAGGCCATCGAGTCACCGGGGGTCTGTGATGTGGAGGTGTTGCTGGTCGAAGAGGGCAATCATCGCCTGAGCCGCCCGCAGGATCTGGACCTGATCGATTCCCAGATTCGGGCGCTGAGCGGGCTGTAATCAGTGGCGGTTATACTTGGTCTGTTTGCGCGGGGCGTCGCCCAGATCGGCTTTATAGGAGAAACCCTTGGGCCCCCGGCTTTTCCCTGATTTTATCCAGCCATTGCCCTGATAAGGCCCCCAGCCGAACATTTTGCGCAGCACGACAATAGGTAAGGCTATGTAAATTGGAAACAGGGCAGCGACAACCGTTTTCAGGCTCATGATCGGTTTTATGAGGACCTCCCAGAGGCCGGGATCGATGGATTCCTTAAAGGTGCGGAATGTTTCTTCGCTATAGGTCAGCCACAGCCAGCCTACGGATGACAGCTCCAGCGGTTTGCTGAAATCAAGGGTTTCACCATAGGCCAGATACAAATCAAAGCCCAAAGCCGCCAGCGCCGGCAACGACAGAAAGAAAAAAAGCGCAAATAACATGGAGTCCCCCACCCGAATTAACCAACCCATTCTAACACCGGGGGTTTTCCTGACAATGGGGTAGTCATCTCGATTTTTGCCCCATTTCGATACAAAAAGACCTAAAATCTTAAGGCTTGCACTTTTCCCTTCATCCGACTAGGTTTCTGGCCTGTTTCCCGTTGCGGACAGGTGGTCCTAGTGCACGCGCGCGAAAGCGCGCCAAACACACAAAACCGGCTTGTTTGCAGGGATATAGTTTTAAGGACAGGTGGCCGAGTGGTTGAAGGCGCACGCCTGGAAAGTGTGTATACGCCAAAAGCGTATCGCGGGTTCGAATCCCGCCCTGTCCGCCATCTTGATTTTTTCCGGCCATGACAACGAATCAAGTCACATCCCCTTCTTCAGACCCGGTCCTTGTTACGGGGGCGGCGGGGTTTATCGGCTTTCATACGGCGGTTTCGCTACTGAATGCGGGTCGGGCTGTTGTCGGAATCGATAATTTCAGCCCGTATTATGATGTAGGCCTAAAACGCGCCCGGCTGGCGCAGCTGCAAAAATACCCATCATTCCGGTTCGTTCAACTGGATATCTCGGATCGTCTGGCGATGGAACGGCTGTGGGTTGCGGAAGGTCCGTTTGCCGATGTTATCCATCTGGCGGCGCAACCGGGCGTGCGCTATTCGTTGCAGAATCCGTATGAATACGTGATGACGAATTGCATGGGCCACCTGACTGTGCTGGAAATGTGCCGTCATACGCCGAATTTCCGCCATCTGGTCTATGCCAGCTCGTCTTCTGTTTATGGCGGTAACCGCAAATTGCCGTTCTCGGTTCAGGATGATGTCAGTCACCCTGTATCATTGTATGCCGCGACGAAACGCAGTGATGAACTGATGAGCCAGAGTTACAGTCATCTTTACGATCTGCCGCAGACTGGCTTGCGTTTTTTCACGGTCTATGGCCCCTGGGGACGCCCCGACATGTCGCCGTTTATTTTTGCTGATGCTATCGCGCACGGAAAGAAGCTGCCTGTCTTTAACCATGGCAACATGAAACGCGATTACACCTATATCGATGATATCGTGAGCGGCGTCGTGGCGACGCTGGCAAAACCGCCTGTGCGATCGGGTGATGATGCACCACACCGCATCCTGAATATCGGCAATTGCAAAAGCGAAAACCTGATGGATTTCATTCGCACGATGGAAACAGCCATGAATCGCAAAGCTGATATTGAATTTAAAGATATGCAGCCGGGCGATGTGCATGAAACATTTGCCGATATCGGCGAAACAACGGCGCTGACCGGTTTTGTCCCGTCGACATCGATTGTCGAAGGGATTCCCCGTTTTGTCGCGTGGTACAAGGATTATTACAAGGTTTAGGTGTCGCGGTCGTCTTTTCCGCCGTGCCTAAGTCCGATCCAGCCGCGGCGCTTGAAGAATACAAGCAAACCCAGCGCGACCGTCAGCATCAAACCCAGCGCGAATGGATATCCATACACCCATTCCAGTTCCGGCATGTTGAACTTTGATATGCTGGTATCGAAATTCATGCCGTAAACGCTGGCGATGAAGCTTAAAGGGATGAAAATTGTTGCGATGACAGTCAGAATCCGCATCGTTTCGTTCATCTGGTTATTGATGCTGGACAGGTAAATATCGATCAGCCCCGATGCGCGTTCGCGGTCCATTTCCAGCAGATCAAGCACATTGATGACATGATCGTGACAATCGCGCAGATACAGCTTGGTGTCGTCATTCATCAAATCATGATCGTTATCCAGCGTGGCGATGACCTCGCGCAAGGGCCATGTCGCATGGCGGAGTGTTTGCAGTTCGCGCTTGATGCGGTGCGTGTCGGCGATGATCGATTTGTCGGGTTTGCTGATCACCTTGTCTTCCAGCGTGCTGATCGTATCGCTGAAATATTCCAGAATGGGGAAATATCCATCGATGGTGGCGTCGAGTATCGCATAAGCCAGATAATCCGGTCCGGCCTTGCGGATGGTCCGGCCTTTGCCGCGGCGCAGGCGGTTGCGTACAGGTTCCAGAACGTCGCCATCAGGTCGTTCCTGAAAGGTCAGGATATAATTTCTGCCGATGAACATGCTGATCTGTTCGACATCCAGATGCTCTTCGTTTTTGCGCAGCATGTGCGCGACGATGAAAATCTGCCGGTCGTAATCTTCGGCCTTGGCGCGGTGATGGACATTCAGAACATCTTCCAGCGCCAGCGGGTGCAATTCGAAAATCTCACCGATCCGGCTCAGCGTATCGACCGATCCCAGTCCGTCTACATTGATCCATGTTACCGGCCATTGCTGCAGGCAAGGGGGGATTTCATCCGGGCCGTTCAGTCTTCTCTCGATCATGTCCTCGCCGTTATAGGCAATGACGGTGATCGTTGATGCATGTTCGTTTGCCGGTGTCAGCGTTCCGGGAGCGATGCCCGGCGTGTCGTGGTGACGGTGGCGTGATTTTTTCCGGCGGCTCATGAGGTGTCCTTCAACCTTGTTCAGGGTTGATTTGACGACACTGACTGCTTTTGTGCAAGGAGTTTCCTGTGCTTGCGTATGCGCGCCAGCCTGTAAACCCGGCCCCGGCGCAGCAGATCCATGCGGCGCATCGCATAAGTCCAAAGCGGGGTCATGATCAGGCTGAGGGCGATGATGGCGACGACATATTTGTAGGCTTCGGGCAGGATCGCCTGAGAACTTAAGCCCAGGGCTGCCAACACGAACGAAAATTCCCCGGCCTGCCCCAGTGTCGCGCCAATCATGATCGCATGGCGGCGGGACAGGCCCAGCATACGCAGAATCGTGATATTGAAAATGGTTTTCAGGAACAGCAGCGCAAACAGAACCAGTGAAATCGACAGCAGGTGCTCAAGGATAAAATCGAAATCCAGCATAATCCCGACCGACAGGAAGAAAATCATCATCAACAGGTCGAAGATGGGTCGAATTTCCTCTTCATACGCTTCACGTTTATGCGTACTGCCGATGGCCAGGCCCGCCAGGAACGCGCCATATGACGCCGACAGACCGGCGGCCCCTGACAAGGCCGCTGCCGTAAAGCAGATAGTCAAGGCGACCAGAACCGTCTGGCCGCTGTCGGAGAAGGTCGGCACTTTAAATTTGGAGAACTTGATCGGGCCGATATCCTTGCCGCTCAGGGCAAAAATGATCAGAACCATGAAGGCCGACGCGCCGATAATCCGCCCAACATCCTCAATCTCGACAAGGAAGCCGCCGCTCGCTTCATTCAGTGCGCTGATAATCAGCAGCATCGGGATCACGGCCAGATCCTGCGCCACCAGAATTCCGAGCGTCATGCGGCCCATCGGTGTATCGCTTTCGCCCATATCCTCCAGCAATTTAATGGCAACAGCCGTACTGCTCAGCGATACGGCGAACCCTAACAGGATGATCTTGTTGATATGCCAGTCAAATGCCCAGCCGATGGCGGCGACGGCGGCGACCCCGGCGACGATCTGCAAAACGGTCGTGCTGATGGCGATTTTGAATACTTCGGTGAAGCGGTGAACATCGAGCTCCATCCCGATGATGAACAGCAGGAGCAGAATACCCAGTTCCGAGAGGAAGGAAATTTCACCGCCGTTATTGACCAGTCCCAGAACAGACGGTCCCAGTATCATGCCGACAATAATGTAGCCGATAATCGCGGGCTGGCCGAACCGCTTCAGAAGGCTGCCACCCGCAAACGTCGCGGCAAGGACAACGGCAATCTGTGAAAGGTTGGAGGCATGATCTTCCAAGCGATGTTACCCCCCTTGGGTCAGGCGTGTTTTATCAAGAATTATTATGAAGATTCGTGATCAATGGTGCCATCACTTTTTTCGTTCTTGGCGATGTGAACGGCAGACAGGAATGAAACGGTTATGGCCTGGCCTAAGCGCGCGATGTCGCGCGTGGGAATGAACAGACGAACATTATAGATGTGATGGCCGAGATCGGACGTCCGCAGGCCGAATTGCGGCTGGATCGACGGCAGTTCCGTACCTGATTTGCGGATCATACGCTGGTGATAGGAATCGGCGGCTTCCAGCAACGGGGCATAGTGTTCCGTCACGATGTTCTGCAGGGCGTCCATAAATCGCGAGGGATCAGAATCGGCAACCGGAACGGCAATATTGATGTCGTGATACAGGTAGGATTTATTGAAATTCAGGTTCTCTATCATACTGGTGAAGAACCGGCTGTTGGGAATTTCAATCGTATGCCCGGTCAACTGATAGGTTTTTCCCACCATGTCGATTTCCTGTACCCGGAAAGAGAACGGATTGACGTCGATGACCTCGCCCGAGATACCGTCAATGGTGATCCAGTCGCCGACGACGAAAGGCCTTGTCGAGGCCCGCATGAAGGCGCCGCTCAGGCACAGGATCATTTCCTTGGTGGCGACCACCAGCGCAACGGCAACAGCGGCCAGCGACAGGGCCAGCGTGCGCAGCTGCGGCGCCCAGATCAGGATCAGCCCTAAAATCAGCAGAATCAGCACGCCATTGCGAATCCGGCTCAGCCAACGGCGTTGTTCCTTGTTCAGGATTTCCGAGCGGTTGCGCACGGCGCGGGTCAGGAAATAGCGGGCCGTCAGCAGCGTGGCCATCAGCAGGCCACTGGTAAAGATCGGTTCGGCAATCAGCGTGACGGGAAAAGTTTGCATGGCGAATTTCGGTGGGCGGGTTTCAGTATGGGGTCGTCAAGGCGGTTTTCAATACCTAGCAGGGAAATATGCTGGAATTATGACATGAGCACGGTGTTGCTGTGACGCCGGGCCTCTATTGCGCCTTGCTATTCTGGAAAAAGTCCGGCAGCATATTTCATTGTGGAGACTTCAATCATGACAGATGCTCAGAAAAAACGCCTATCCCTGTTCCTTGTCGCCGGATTTCTGATCGTCCTGATCGGGGGCGGTGTCGTGTTTTATGGCAGCGTCACGACGCTGACCAAGGCGGTTGTCGAACGGATCGCCAGCCGGGCACTTGATTCAAAGGTCCGGATTGATTCGCTGGACATCACGCCGGAAAAAGAACTGGTGACTCTGACCGGCATCACGATTGCCAACCCCAAGGGTTACAGTAACGGTACGGCGATTTCCATCGGCGCGATTGATATTGACGCCCGGAATTTAAGCCGCGAAGCGCTGGCATTTGAGGATATCAAGGTCACCGGCATGAATATTCGTCTGGATGTCAGTGACACCGGAACCAATCTTTCGACATTACGCCAGAATGCGGTCACTTATGTGTCCACGCATAAGCCCGATGGCAAAGCGCGTGTCAGAACCGTGATCGACCATGTCGGTTTTACAGGAACGCGTCTGGAGCCACCGGTCAAGGACGCGATTGCCAAAGGGTATTCCCCGATGGTCCTGCCGGAAATTCATATGCGCGCGATCGGTCAGCAGGAAGGCGGCTTGCCGATCGAACAGGCCAGCGTTCAGGTGTTTGACTATGTGATTGGTGTCGCCTTGCGCGCTGCCGCGCGTGAAGGTTATCTCGATTCCCTGTCTCCGGAAGTGCGTGACCAGATCGGCGTGAACCTAAGCCCGGGTCAGGAAATTCTGGAAGACACAAAACAATTCCTGAAGCAGGCGGACTCGGAAGCGGAAATGCTGGGCAAGGAAATCAAGAAGATGTTCCGCAAAGATGATGTTCCGCCGCAACCCGCCCCGGCGCAACCGATACCGACGAACGAATAAGCGACCGTTCCCTTAGGCCGGGACGGGGCTGTATTCGTACCGGCGGCACAGGCGGTTGTTCGCGATGTGGAAACCGATGCCCGTTACGATATTGACCAGCGCCAGCGCGGCAAAAATTCCGGCAGGGCCATAATAATAACTGCCGAGGGCGGCGCCCGGGATCGTCAGTACGATCAGCTTCACAAAAATCATCACGAATGATTGTTTTGGTTTTCCCATGGCGTTGAAGGCCGAACTCCACCCCTGTACCAGATTGCCGAACGCATATGTGATCGGGATGACCCAGAAATAAAGTTTGGTGAGGGCGATGACGTCGGGATCGTCAGAGAACATACGCGCCAGCGGATCGGCCGCAGCAATAAGAATGACAGCGACCCCCAGCGACCACCATGTGCAAAAACGGATCGCCTGATTCAGTGTTTCATGAACGCGGTCATACAGGCCCGCCCCCCAGTTCTGGCCGATGATCGGGGCCATGCCGATCGCCAGCGCCATGATGATAATAAAGACAAACGCCTCGATCCGGCTGGCGACGCCGAAAGCGGCGACGGCTTCGGTGCTGTGACTGGCCAGAAGGCCGGTCAGGAAAGCGCCGGTCGCGGGCTGGATGATGCTGGCGATGCTGACCGGGATGGCAATAATCAATAGTCTTTTGATTGAGTTTCCGAATAATTTCATGTGCAGACGGCTGCGGCTGATCATGCGCTTTTTGGCGTACAGGATATAAAATGCCGCCATCGAAGCGCCGATATTCGCCAGTAACGTGGCAATTGCCGCGCCCTGCACTTCCAGACGGGGAAACCCGAACAGGCCGAAGACCAGCAGCGGCGCAATCAGCGCGTTCAGAATAGCGGCTGTTGTCATGATCATCGCGGGTGTAAAAGTGTCGCCTGTGGCGCGCATCGCCGAATTGCCCACCATCGGGATGGTCAGGAAAATGCTGCCTGCGAACCAGATTGTCATGTAATCGCTGATAATCGGCATCATCGTATCGTCGGCGCCCATCGCGCGGAACAGCGGATTCATGAGTAACAGGCCGATGATCGCCATCACAATACCGCTTAAGAACGCAAAGATCAGGCTATGGGTGGCGATGCGGCGGACACGGCTGATGCTGCCGTTCCCCAACTGCCGCGACAAGACGGACGACGCAGCGATACCTTGTGCCATGACCAGACTGAACAGAATATAGGTCACCGGGAACGTAAACGAAACGGCGGCCAGTTCTGCGGTTCCCAGCATTGATATGTACCAGGTATCCACCAGCTGGAAGCTGATAATCGCCAGCAGACCCCAGATCATGGGGATCGTCAGGCGGATCAGGTGTCCGCGAACGGGGCCGTTGGTCAGGTCCCCTTTGAGGCTGTAATCAGGTGCACTCATTCTTCAATCTGCCTTTGCGGGCCGACCCTACTTGTTTTCCAGCTCTTTTTCCAGTTCTCTGGCGACATGTTCGGGCGAATTCGTCCGCCGGGCCATCAGGGCATAGAATGTCGGTACGATAAACAGGGTCAGGAAGGTCGAAAATGTCACCCCGGCTACGATCACGACCCCGATCGGGAAACGGCTTTCCGCCCCGGCCCCGGTGGTCAGCATCAGCGGCAACGCCCCGGCCACGGTGGCGATGGCCGTCATCAGGATCGGGCGGACGCGCTGCTCGCAGGCCTGCACTAACGCATCCATAAAGGCCACGCCCTTATCGCGCAACTGGTTGGCGAATTCGACGATCAGGATGCCATTCTTGGCGGCCAGCCCGATCAGCATGATCAGGCCGATCTGGGTATACACGTTCAGGGTTGAATCGGTCATATACAGGCCCCATAACGCGCCGACCAGCGCGAAGGGAATGGTGGTCATGATGACGAACGGGTGGACGAAGCTTTCAAACTGCGCCGCCAGAATCAGGAACACGGCGATCAGCGCCAGAATAAACGTGGCGTAGACAGCGCTGCCTGTGTCTTTCAGTTTCTTCGATTCACCCTTGTAATCGATCTGTGCTTCCGCCGGCAGAACCTCGCGGGCGCGGTCTTCCAGATAGTTCAGGGCTTCACCCAGTGTGTAACCCGGTCCGACGTTTGCCGATATCGTAATCGCGCGCAGGCGGTTATAGCGGTTCAGTGACCCGGCATCGGCGGTTTCGCGGATCGAGATGATATTCGATAGCGGGATCAGCGTTCCTGTCGTTTCTGAACGGACATAGGCATTGGTCAGATCAGCGGGCTTCAGGCGGTCCTGATCGCGCGCTTGCAGGATCACGTCATATTCCTGACCGCGGTCGATATAGGTCGTGACTTCGCTTGAACCGAACAATGTTTGCAGCGTCCTGCCGATCTGCTGTGTGGAGATGCCGAGATCAGCGGCGCGCGTCACGTCGATATTGATACGCATCTGCGGCTGGGTTTCCTTGTAATCATAATCGATATTGATCAGGTTCGGGTTCTTGCGGGCTTCCTCCAGCAATAGGTCGCGCCAGGCAACCAGTTCTTCGTAATTGGTGCCGCCGATCACGAACTGCACGGGCGTACTGTTGGCGCTACCGCCGCCCAGGCTGGCGGGCATGTTGGGAATCGCGTTGACGCCGGGAATTTGCGAGAGCTTCGCGCTGATCTCACCGACAATATCTTTTACGTGGCGGCGTTCGCCCCAGGGTACCAGTCTTGTGACGGCCATACCGCCGTTCACGCCTGTGCTGCCGCCAAAGCCGGGGACAAGGGCGATCACGGTTTCCGCTTCACCTTTTTCTCTCAGCTTTATCAGCTCGGCTTCGATCAGTTGCATGTTGCGGATCGAATATTCAAAGCTCGATCCTTCCGGCCCGATCATCCGCGTATAAAATACGCCGCGGTCTTCACGCGGTGCGAATTCGGATGGGATATTGCTGATGAAAAACCACCCGGCCATGCACATCACCGCCATCACCAAAATCGGAACAACCGGCTTGCGGCAGCAATACAGCACGGCGGCGGTATAGGCGGGCATGGAATCATCGATCAGGCGGTTGACGCTACGCGGGATCAGGCTCAATTTTTTGTCATGCGGGCGCTGTTTCAGGATTTTGGAACACATGACAGGTGTCAGGCTGAGCGCGGCAACGCAGGAGAACAAGACCGATGCCGCCATCGCCCATGCAAATTCGGTGAACAGGCGGCCAATATCACCCGGCATGAATGTGATCGGCAGGAACACCATCACCAGAACCATGGTGGTGGCCAGAACGGCAAACCCGACCTGACGCGTGCCTAGAAATGCCGATGCCAGTGGCGGCTTGCCTTCCTCGATCCGTTTGTAAACGTTTTCAAGCACGACGATGGCGTCATCCACCACAAGGCCGATGGCCAGAATCAGGGCCAGAATGGTCACAAGGTTGATGGAATATCCCATGGCATACAGGGCCATAAACGACCCGATCAGCGATACGGGGATGGTGATGGCCGGGATCATGGTCGCGCGCATATCACCCAGGAATGACCAGATCACAGCCACAACCAGAAATAATGTGATCGCCAGCGTCAGATAGACCTCGTGGATGGCGGCTTCAATAAACAAAGAGGCATCGAAAACGATGGAGGCGCTCATCGCCGCCGGCAGCGTTGCCTTCACATTTTCGACTTCCTTGCTGACGGCGCGGGACACCGCCAGCGTGTTGGCGTTGGATTGCTTGGTGATGCCGATCCCCACCGTGGCGCGGCCATTGGCTTTCATTGACGAACGTTCATTCTCGGCGCCGGTTTCGATCCGGGCGACATCGGACAGGCGGGTCAGGTATCCGTCATTGCCGCGCTTGATAACCAGATCACGGAAATCGTCCGGCTTGCTGTATACGCGCTCGACACGGACGGTGAATTCTCGGTCCAGTGATTCAACACGGCCCGCGGGCAGCTCGACATTCTCGCGCTGCAGAGCGGTTTCAATATCCTGCACCGTGATGCCGCGTGCGGCCATTTCGTTGCGGTTCAGCCATAGCCTGATTGCATAACGGCGTTCACCGCCGATCCGGATATCGGCTACGCCGTCGATGACCGAGAATTTATCGGTGAGGTAGCGGTCAACATAATCAGTCAGTTCCAGACTGTTCATCACATCGCTTTGCAACGCGATCCACATGATCGGGCTGGCGTCGGCGTCCTGTTTGGAAATTTGCGGCGTATCGACTTCATCGGGCAGGCGGCTCAAGACCCGGTTCACGCGGTCGCGCACGTCGTTGGCGGCCGCGTCGATATCGCGCGAGATTTCGAATTCAATCGAAATGCTGGATGATCCGTCCGATGATTGCGATGTAATCGATTTGATTCCCTCGATCCCGCTGACGCTGTCCTCAATCACTTGCGTGATGCGGGTCTCGACGACATTGGCGGCAGCACCCGTATAGTTTGTGCGCACTGATACAATCGGGGCGTCAATATCCGGGTATTCCCTTAAAGGGAGGCGCTGGAAACTGATAATACCGAAAATGACGATCAGAAGGCTGATAACGATGGCAAAGACGGGCCGCCGGACAGATACATCGGACAGGATCATCGCAGCGCTTCCTGTTTACGCGGATTGGCGACGGCTGTGGCCGCATCGACCATCTCGTCAATGGTGACGGTCTTTGTAATCTCGACCGGGTTTCCGGGACGGACCTTCATAAGCCCCTCGGCAACAATGGTGTCGCCCTCTTTCAGTCCCTCAAGAACTTCCACGTATCCGGCCTCGCGCGTGCCGATCCTGACCGGCTGAGGGGTGGCTTTCTTGTCGGCGCCGATCACATAAACTTTGTGTTCGTTACCCTGCTGAATGATGGCGGATTCAGGAATACTGAGCGCTGCGCGCTCATTTTTCACGACGCTGACGGTCATCAGCAGTCCGGGTTTCAGCGATCCATCGGTGTTATCGATTTCCGCTTTCAGCGAAATGGCGCGCGTGGCCGGATTGATGCCGGGATCGATGGTCGAGATCTTGCCGGTAAAAACTTTATCGGGCCAGGCTTCGGTACGGGCCTGAATTTCCAGCCCCGGCTTTAAGACCGACAGATAGGCTTCAGGCAGCGTGAACTCCAGTTTGATCGGATCGATATCGTACACGGATGTCACGATCATGCCGGGTGTAACCAGATCGCCGAGGCTGACGTTGCGAAATCCGGTCAGGCCATCAAAGGGCGCGATGATCTGCCGGTCATTGACGCGGGCCTGGGCGACCTTCAGCGCGGCAGCGCTGGAATCACGCTGGGCGATGCTGGTGGCGTTCGTCTTGGCCAGTTCGGTGTAACGGGTGGCGGTTTTTTCGGCGTCTTCCAGTTCGGCTCTCTCCTCCTCATCGTTCAACTGGATCAGAACGGTCCCGGCGGTGACCGCCGTACCCTCTTCAAAATTGATGGCGGTCACGGTGTCGGATGCGGTGGCGGTCAGGGTGGCGGCTTCGGCGGCTTGCGCGGTGCCGACGGCTTCCATACGGTCGGCGAACGGGCGGCTGGCGACGGTATAGGCGATAATACCGGGGGTGCCCGGGCCCTTCTTTTCGGCAGCACCCTGATCCGTGATCGCTTTATAGGCTGTCCCCCCTGCCAGAGCGGCGGCGGCAAGAATGACGAAAATCAGAGCGATGCGTCGTTTCATGGGGGTCCTGTCAAAAAATAAACAATAATGTCAGCAAGATAGTATGGCGAAAGCCGATATCAAACGGAAACGCTTAATTTGTGTCGCCGGGTTTGCCATACGCCGATAAATATCGACTAACTACCTGATTTATAATATTAAATTTCCATACTCTGACCCTTTGCGGGGTCAAGGTAAAAGCGCGCCCGTAAATAAGTCTGAAATTTTACATAAATTTTTAACAAGATTGTGAGATTCTGGATATTGGGGACTATCCAAACAACTGTAAGGACTAAAAGCGCTCATACCGGGACCTGCTGATCCGAGGGGCACTTTTACTGCGTAGGGGAAAGACTTTAAACAATGGCTGACGTCAACGGCACGAACGGCAATGACTTCCTGAATTTTTCGGGATCGCTGACAACGATCACCGGCACCTATACGAACCCCTATACCGGTCAGACTGTGACCGTCAATGACACCTATAATCTGACCAATCTGACCTATGATGGCCGCAACGGCACTGACACTCTGGTGATGTCGAACAACGGTGATGCCATCTTCGCCACCAACACTTTCGGCCAGCAGACCCTCACGAGCGTCGAACGCATTTTCGCGGGTGACGGCGGCGACCTGATCATGCTGGCGCACCCCACGGTCGTTTACGGCAGTATGCTGATCGATGGCGGCGGATCTGACGATATCATCTGGGCGAATGCCGGTGACGACACCATCAACGCACGCGCCGGTGATGACAATGTCGATGGCGGTCTGGGCTCTGATTATATCAGCGGTATGGAGGGGAATGATTTTCTCTCCGGCGGTTTCGGTGCTGATTATGCCGATGGCGGCACCGGTAACGACACGCTCCAATACGTGGCCGATTCTGTATGGGCTGCCGGGTTCATGACGGTCAATGCAGAAACCGGCGATCTGGTGGATCTGGCCGGACTGAACCGCAGTTTCGATACATTTGCCGGCGGTGACGATGTGGACGGCGTGATCATGACGGACGGCGATGACGCGCTGATCCTTGATGACCCTTCCAGCCCGGTGCACGCATCGGGCGACGGCCAGCGCCTGACCGGGATCGAAGTGATCGATGCCGGCGATGGCAATGATGTCGTCAACCTCAGCAGCATGAATTTCTCGCTGGGCGATATCACGGTTCTGGGCGGCTTCGGCAACGACACGATCTGGAGCTCCTCCGGCAACGATACGCTGGATGGTGGTGCCGGGAATGACTGGCTTTATGGCGGCAGCGGCGATGATGTTATCCGTGGCGGCCCGATAGCAGGACCCGGCACGGTCAACTACTACCAGCTTCAGCATACCTTCTATAGCCAGCTGCTGTTTCCGCAAATGCAGGAAGGGCAAGCCATCACGCCGGAACAGCAGCCCAATCTCGGCATCCAGCCTGATGACCTGAATGTCAGCTTTGAAACCACCGTCCGGATGACGTTCGTGGGAACGGACGCCGGGTATAAAAACTCTTTGGGCTTCTATCGCGTGAACGGCGCGGGTGAACTGATCGATGTGCATATGGCCTTCGCCAACGCCAAGAGCGTGAGCGCCGGGACCACATATACGCTGGAGCTGGACGGCCAGACCGGCAGCGATTTTGGCCTGTTCATCATATCGAACGGTTATAACGCGAATGCCAGTTATGCCGGGGTTAATTTTGCCACCGGCGAAATGAACTTCGTCTATCACAACGGCCTCGGTGACGAACGTATTGCGACCATTTACGACGCCGCCGCCGATGTCAGTCTGATCTGGACTGATGGTGTCATAGAACGCACGCTGATGGGGCCGATTTACCATACGACGCCGCGCAATGGCGACAATCATATCAATCCTGATAACGCGCAGCATGTCATCTCCGGTGTTCTCGATCCTGATGACCCGACGACTCTGCGCGTCGGGTTCGAAGATCTGCCCAATCTGGGCGATGCGGATTATAACGATGTCACGATGGATATCAGCATCGAAGACCGCACGATTGCCGTTCCGGCATTCGATGACGACGATTATCTGGTCGGCGGTGGCGGTAACGATACGATTTATGGCGGTATCGGCAACGATATTATCGCCGGTGGTGACGGTGCCGATCATCTGTACGGTGAGCAGGGTGAAGATATTTTCGTGCTCGACGTTCTGGATGGCTTCTTTGACACCATCCATGATTTCTCGATGGGGGTCGAGGACGACTCCATCAATATTTATGACGTGTTGCAGGGCTATGACCCGTTAAGCGACGCGATTGACGATTTTGTCCGTCTGACAGGCGCAGGTGCCGACGTGATGCTCGAGATCAATGCCACAGGAAACCCGGCAGATGCCTTTGTTTCCGCGGCGCTGATCGTGGGTGGTTTCGGCGGTGCCTCGGTTGCCGACCTGCTGGCCGATGGCCATCTGGTGGCGGACAAGAGTGCAATCGCCTGATGACCATAGGAGGGGACGCGATGTAAGTCAGGCTAAAGAGTTGCTGTTTCTGCGACTGAAGGAACAGCGCCGATCGCGGGGCCATCCACCCATCCGGCCCCGCGATTTTATTTTTCTGATTCTTCGTGATACAGTCGCCGCCATGTCGAATACTGAGCCGTTTTCTGCGTTAATTCATCTCTTTCCTGACGTGCCGTCTGCGCCGGGGCGTACGCTGTTTCTGGGGGCTGTGCCGTCGCCGGCGATGGCCGGATTTCCCCGTGAACGCACGGTTATCATTCAATATCAGAAATCTTTGTTCGATCCGCTGCTGGCGCAAGGTTTTGATGTACGCGCAGAGATTCCGGACGATGCAGATTTTGACAATCTGGTCATGCTGGTTGGCAAGCAACAGGAAGAAACCCGCCATGATCTGGCCTGCGGGCTGCGGCTGCTCAAGGCGGGTGGAACGCTGACGATTTCCGGCGCGAACGATGGCGGCGGCAAGCGGATCGAGAAAGACCTGATGGCGCTGGGCTTGTCGTTTTTCGCTGATTCAAAACATAAATGCCGGGTTGCGCAGGCGCGCAAGAATACCCATCCCGATCCGTCGCTGACGGATCGATGGATCGCCGACGGCGCGTGGCAGCCTGTCCTTGATGGCCGTTTCGTTTCACGTCCGGGGCTGTTCAGCTGGGACCGCATTGATAAGGGTTCGGCGCTGCTGGCCGGTCATCTGCCGCAGGATCTGGCGGGCCGGGGCGCTGATTTCGGCTGCGGCTACGGATATCTTGCCACTCATGTTCTGGGGTCCTGCTCCGCGGTGTCATCGATGATCTGTGTCGATGCCGATGCGCGCGCAGTCGAAGCATGCCGCCGCAATATTCCCGCAAAAGCTGAATATCTGTGGCATGACCTGACGAAAGTGCCTGCCGGTTGCAGCGATCTTGATTTCATCATCATGAATCCGCCCTTCCATGAGGGATCGGTCACGCAAAATCAACTGGGCGTTTCGTTTATTCGCACTGCGGCGGCCTGCCTGAAAAAGAATGCGCATCTTTATATGGTGGCGAATACGCATCTTCCCTATGAAGCGGTCCTTTCCGAATCGTTTCGTCATGTTTACCCGCTGGCGCAGCAGCAGGGATTCAAAATATTCCGGGCGATCAAGTGATGAATCCGGATCTCAAGAAGCGTCTGGAAAACGTCAGCAGCATTATCTGGGATCTGGATAACACGCTGTATCCTGAAACCGATCTTTTGCACCAGGCCTTCGACGACGCCATTGCGCGCGCGGCGATCCTCAGCGGTGCTGCCGTGTCGATGGATGATGCCATACGCTTGTCCAAGCAATCTTACATCGATCACGCCTATGGGGGGCGCGTTTTCATTGAACAGTACGGTGTCGATCCGCAGCTCCTCCATTTCAATATCCATCCGCTGGTGAACGAATCCATCATTTCCGCTTATGATGACTTGCCCGGCCTGTTTGATGCCATCGCTATACCGCATGCGCTGGTCACCCATGGTTCGCGCGAATGGGCGTTGCGTGTCCTGAATCATATCGGCCTGCGTGACCGCTTCCCCGACCATACTGTGCACGCACTGGAAGATTTCGCTTTCGAGAAGAAGCATGTCAGCCGCCGCCCGTTCGAGCAGGCGCTGGCGGCGATCAGCCATACTGCGTCATTGTCGATGATGGTCGAAGATCAGGCCCGCAATCTTGTGCTGCCGCGCGAGATGGGAATGGTGACGGTTTTGGTGACGCACGGTCGGCGGCCTGTTGACGTGCCCGCGCATATCGATCTGGTAATCGATAATGCCGTAGAACTGCTGGGGATTCTGAAAGGCGCGAAAGCCCTTTCCTAAACGCTTGGCCTTAGAGAGCGTCCTTGTGCAGGCCGACTTCCTTACTGACCATGAAATTGATGGAGTTCATATCCAGCTCGCCGCCGCGGCCATGGTGCATGACGTGATACGCCATCGCGCCGTCCATCACGATGATTGATTTATCCGGCTGGTTGCGGCGTCTCATATGGGTTTCTGTCAGATCGACCACGCGTTTGACCGCTTCTTCGCTGACCGTAATGCCATGGTGCTTTTCGTAACCGCCCTTCAGGTTCTTCAGAATCTGGATGGTTTCTTCCGCATTCGGCACTTTCAGGAATACTTTCTGGAAGCGGCGGTCCATGGCGGGATCGATAGACACGAACAGGCGAAATTCATCCAGCGTCGTCGCACCAATCACATACAAATCACCGACCGTCAGATACGGCTTCAGAACTTCCGACAGGCCTTTATAGGCGCTGCCCGCGCAGGTCGGCATAATCTGGTGCATCTCGTCGATAAACATGATGTAACGAGGGTATTCGCCTGTTTCCGCCAACCGGTAACGCTCCGCGAGGCCTTTGCAAAGCGGAATGAAGCGCCCTTGAAACTCTGCCGGGCCCGATGTCCCGGCGGCCATGCTGGCCAGATCGATATCAAGAACCCGCGTGTTCTTCAGAATGTCCGGAACATTTCCGGCAATAATCTGTTGCGCGATACCGGCAACGACGGCGGTTTTACCGACACCGGCAGGGGCCAGCAGGCCGACATTCTTGCGTCCCTTTTGCATCAGAATCAGAATCATCTGCTCGATCTCGGCATCACGGCCCGTGATCGGGTCGAACCGTCCCTCACGCGCATGCTGCGTGACATCACGGGAATACTTGAAGATCAGATTTTCAAGCTCGTCATCGGAAACAAGGAAGCGGCGCTCAGACATGGATTTTTCTTTATGAAAAAGGAAGGGTTTCACTCTCACCCTAATTTAAAACACAGGTGCCTAAACAAGAAGTTAATTCCTAATTCATCACACTGCGAATATCGGCATCGGTATAGCCCTGTACGTACAGAACCGTCGTCAGGTCGGTATGTATGATCAGGTTATCGATGGTTTCCGCCACCAGCGGCCTGGGCTTGTACCCGATTCCGATCCCGGCGGCCTGCAACATTGGAATATCATTCGACCCGTCGCCAATGGCCAGCGTCTGGTTCAGGTCACAGCCAAATTCCATCGCCTTGGCTTTCACCGTTGCCAGTTTGGCGGCCTTGTCGAGGATGGGCTCCGTTACTTTGCCGTTCAGGGCGCCGTTCTCGATTTCAAGGAGATTGCCGAAATGATCGTCAAAGCCACAACGCGCGGCGATCCCGGCTGTGAAATACGTAAACCCGCTGGACACCAGAGAGGAATGAACGCCCTTGCGCTTCATCACCTGCAAGGTGATCTCGGCACCGGGCGATAACGGCGTGTTATCAAGAATTTCCTTCAGCTTGGTTTCGGGCAGTCCCTTGATCAGCGCGACGCGGGCGCGGATGGCTTCGAAGAAATCCATGGTACCGTTCATGGTTTTCTGGGTCATGGCGGCCACTTCGTTGCCGACCCCGGCCAGAATAGCCAGTTCGTCCAGTGTCTCGGTGGTGACAATGGTCGAATCCATGTCGGCGAAGAACAGGGTTTTCTTCCGGCTGTTGCCATTGGACACCAGAACGTCGATATGATCGTCATCCATCCCCCGGCGCAGCGCCTGCATCTGCTCGAAATGGGGGCGGGCCGCCAGCGGGATGTCGGCAGCCTTGTGCGGCGACAGCCAGACGGAAGGCCCGGCAGGCGCAATGCCGTGGGAATCGAGATAGGCCTGCGCCCGCGCCAGATGGCCGGTTGTTAGCGGGATGTCGGATGCCACCAGCGTCAGGACGTAACTCATAACCACTCCCCTCATCACTCGACTTGTAAGGCTCTGGACAGTCTGACAGAAAAACATTAATCGTGGAATGGATTTGTGCCCTGCAATATCGGGGTGTCTTTAAGCCAAGAAGGTGTGCCATGAACAAGCCTGAAAAACGCCCCGTCAATCCCTGTTTCTCATCCGGTCCCTGCGCCAAGCGCCCGGGCTGGTCGCTCGACAATCTGTCGGATGCCTTTCTGGGACGCTCCCACCGGGCGGTACCGGGCAAGGAAAAGCTGAAAAGTGTGATTGAAAAGCACCGTGCTCTGCTGGGTATTCCGGCGGATTACAAGATCGCCATCGTTCCGGCATCGGATACCGGCGCGATTGAAATGGCAATGTGGTCGATGCTGGGCGCGCGCGGCGTCGATGTGATGGGTTGGGAAGTGTTCGGCAATGAATGGCTGAAAGATATCACAACACAACTGAAGCTGGCCGATGTGCGCACGTTCAAGGCCGGTTTTGGCGAACTGCCCGACCTGTCGCAGATCGATACCGACCGCGATGTTGTTTTCACATGGAACGGCACCACATCGGGTGTCTGCGTTCCGCATGCGAACTGGATCAAATCAGACCGTCAGGGACTGACATTCTGCGATGCGACCTCCGCCGTGTTTGCCTATGACATGCCGTGGGACCTGCTTGATGTCACCACATGGTCGTGGCAGAAAGTTCTGGGCGGTGAGGCCGCGCACGGTATGATCGTGCTCTCTCCCCGCGCCGTTGCCCGTCTTGAATCATTCAAGGCTGACCGTCCGCTGCCGAAAATCTTCCGCATGACCAGCGGTGGCAAGCTGATCAAGGGCCTGTTCGAAGGGGAAACAATCAATACCCCGTCGATGCTCGCGGTGGAAGATTGCCTCGATGCGCTCAACTGGGTGGAACAGCTGGGTGGATACAAGGCGACGATTGCGCGCTCACAGGCCAATTTCAAAACGCTGAAAGACTGGGTGCAGAAGACGCCGTGGATTGAATTCCTGCCCGCTGACGAAGCAATCTGCTCGACGACGTCCCCATGCCTGAAGATCACTGATTCATACGTTCAATCGCTTGATGATGAAAGTCGTGTCTCCTTTGTGAAGGCGATGACCAAGCTGCTGGAAAAAGACGGTATCGCCTACGATACCGCCGGTCATCGCGACGCCCCGGCGGGTCTTCGCATCTGGACCGGGGCGACGGTCGAAGCCAGCGATATCGCGGCGCTGACGCCGTGGCTTGACTGGGCGTTTGAAACCGCGAAATCCGAAGCGCAGCAGAAGGCGGCCTAAACGGCAGTATTTCTGAAGATCAAGCAGTGGGTGTGACGGTAATCACTCCGTCCGCCCTGCCATGCGATGGTGACTTCATTTTCGAGTTTCAGAACTTTTGAGATCGCGTTGTTCAGGTCGCGTACCAGCGGCGTGAAGACGCGGCCCGGTATGTCATCAACCTGCACCACGATCCGCGCATTGCGTTTTATGACCTTGGACACCTGCTTGTAAATATGTTGCATGCGTTTCAGGTAAAGATCGTAACCGTCTTTTGACGGGTCGCCGCCATAAAGTGGATTCCATTTATGATTGGCCGCCATGAACGGCGGCGCGGTCATTGAAAAATCCATCTTCGGCAAACCCAGCGATGCAATGCGGGCACTATCGGCGCAAACCACATTCATCCAGTGATCCATTTGTCCGGCGACCCATTCATAACGGCGGTGGTCGGCTTCGATGCCATAGGGTACGCGCTTCAATTCTTCGGCGACAAACAACGTGGTGCCTAACCCCACGAACGGGTCGAACACCTTGTCGCCGGGCTTCGTCATCTCCTTGATGAAATGGCGCGGCAGGGATTCGGGTGTCTTGATCTCGTTCGTTTCAAACGACGGCGGATCGCGTTCAAGGCGGTAGGGAAGGGTGATGAAATTTTTCATAGTGCATCTATAGCATGAGGCTGCCTGAAATTCTCCTGCAAATTTCGTGGTCATGGGTTTCGATAACCCTTTTTCGCAGAGCACCAAGGTGCTATCAATCGTCTATCGCTGCAGCGCAAAACAAGAGGGAATGTGTCATGCCAAAAGTACTGATTGCCGACAAGATGGATAAGCTTGCCGCCGAAATCTTCCAGAACAACGGTATCGAGATCGATATCAAGCCGGGCCTTTCGCCTGAAGAACTGGCGCAGATCGCCGGTCAGTATGACGGCATCGCCGCGCGCTCTTCCGCCAAAATCACATCCGATGTGATTTCCGCTTCGCTGCCGCGCCTGAAGGTGATTGGCCGCGCCGGGATCGGCGTCGATACGATCGATGTGCCGGCGGCAACGCAGGC
Source organism: Alphaproteobacteria bacterium (assembly GCA_035904625.1). Taxonomy (GTDB): domain Bacteria; phylum Pseudomonadota; class Alphaproteobacteria; order Micavibrionales; family Micavibrionaceae; genus Micavibrio_C. The sequence goes on from JAMHVA010000162.1 coordinate 24,315, forward strand.
CGGGGTCGTCGTCATGAACACGCCGTTCGGCAATTCGATCACGACGGCCGAGCATGCCATCGCGATGATGTTTGCGATTGCCCGCCAGATTCCGCAGGCCAGCGAATCAACGCATGCCGGCAAGTGGGAAAAATCCCGCTTCATGGGTGTCGAGCTGTACGGCAAGACGCTGGGCATCGTCGGTTGCGGCAATATCGGTTCCATCGTTGCCAGCCGGGCGCTGGGTCTGCAAATGAAGGTGATCGCGTTCGATCCGTTCCTGACCGAAGACCGCGCCCGTGAAATCGGTGTCGAGAAAGCGGAACTGGAAGAGGTCATCAAACGTGCCGATTTTATCACGCTGCATACACCGCTCACCGAATCGACCCGCAACCTGATCGACGAAGCGGCGATTGCCAAAATGAAAAAGGGCGTACGCATCATCAACTGCGCCCGCGGCGGCCTGATTAATGAGAAAGCATTGAAAGACGCGCTGGATACCGGTCACGTGGCCGCTGCGGCTCTGGACGTGTTTGAGAAAGAACCGGCGACGGAAAATATTCTTTTCGGGCATCCGAATGTTGTCTGCACGCCGCATCTGGGTGCTTCCACTTCGGAAGCGCAGGTGAATGTCGCGATTCAGGTCGCGGAACAAATGTCCGACTTCCTGCTGCATGGTGCGGTTTCCAATGCTGTGAACATGCCCTCCATCACCTCTGAAGAAGCGCCGCGCCTTCGCCCGTATATGAAGCTTGTCGAACAGCTCGGCAGTTTCGCGGGCCAGATCACCGAACATGCGATTAAAAAAATCGAGATCGAATATCTGGGCGCTGCTGCCGACATGAACACCAAGCCGCTGAACGCACTGGCGCTCGCCAGCATTCTGCGCGGCCTGTTCGATGGTGTGAACATGGTGAATGCGCCGCAGGTGGCGAAAGCCCGCGGCATCGCATTCTCTGAAACCCGTACACCCGACGCCAGCGATCTGCATACAGCGATCAAACTGACCGTGACCACCGAAGTCCGCACGCGTTCGATCACGGGTACGCTGTTCGCCGGAAAAGAGCCGCGTGTCGTCGATATCGAAGAGGTGCCGATCGAAGCGGCGCTGACCGCGCACATGCTGTTTATCCGCAACGAAGACAAGCCGGGCATGATCGGCGGTCTTGGTACGCTGCTGGCGGGCGCCGGTCAGAATATTGCCGACTTCCGTCTGGGTCGCGTTGCCAGTGGCGGCGCGGCTGTCGCGCTGGTCGCGCTGGATGCGGCTGTTTCCGATGAGCTGTTTGAAAAGATCAAGGCGCTGCCGCAGATCCGTCAGGTTGTGCGCTTGAAGTTCTAGGCGAGAATGTCTGGCATGAATAAAGGAACGCCACCTTATTTCGGGGTGGCGTTTTTCTTTAAATAACGGGCGCAGGCATCGCGCAGCTCTGTCATCAGCAACTGGCCTTGCTCGCCGCCATCGCCCTTGGTTTTGCTGCTGATGATGATGCGCAGGCTTTTGGTGTTGGCGTCCACGATTTGCCGGGCGTCGTTGTTCCAGCTCTGGATGTCTTCCAGAAAATTCAGCATGATGCTGGACAGCGTTCCCACCAGCGTATAGCCAAACATGGCGGCGTTGGCTTTGATCTGCATCACCTCGACGATCAAGGGCTGCAGGATTGTTTTGTCGGTGATGACCTGATCTTGCGGTATATCGCGCAGGGCCTGTTCCAGCGCGTCCAGAAACGCGGTGGCCATCGGCACGAAGTCCGTCGTGTTCTTTTCCAGGATGGCCTGCGATTTTTCAACCTTCGCCGAATCGACATCGCCGCTGCCCACCTTGGCTTGCAGCAGCCTGTTGGCCTTTATGATGTGCGCGCTCTTGCCTGAATAATGATCATCCACTGTGGTCACCGGTCACTAGTTATACTCGAAAAGCGTTACTTGAAATCTGCCGGGCGAATTACTTCTGCCCGCCATCCTGATCTTCCTTGCGGCGGAACGGCCCTTTGTAGTCGGGTGTATGCCGACGGCGGCGGTCAGGTCCGAAATATGTCTTGCAGTCTATATAGTCACGCGGCTTGTTGATGACGTACGCTATACGTTTTGCCAGGTCATTCGCCGAAAAAGGCTTCACAAGGAATTCGGTCACGCCGGCATCGCGCGCCTGCGATACGCGATTCAGCGCGCTGTAACCGGTCACCAGAATGATCGGGGCCATCCGGTTGGGCGACATGGCATTCTTGCGAATCTGTTCAGTCAGTTCGATGCCGGACATCGGCAGCATGTGCCAGTCGGCGATCACGATATCCGGATTTTCCCGGCGGAACAGATCAAATCCGGCTTCGCCGTTGTCGCAGGAATAAACCCGGCCAACGCCCAGCGTCTCCAGCACCGACGTGATCAGCTTACGCATGGGTGCCGTATCTTCTACGACAAGGATGGAGAGCTTCTTAAAGTCAAAAGGCATATTCAAAAATTCTCATGAGAAGGCGGAATCGCCAGCAACCGAGGTTACACTCGAGTAAATCTTAAAACACATTGCAGATCAAAGCTTTTTTCCGAAAGTCACGCCGGTTTTACGAAAATTCTTGGGTTCGATCAAGGGCTTTGAAGGGAGGGGGTTGTCAACCTATGGATAACATATAGTCTCAGTGACGCGTTTCTTATAGATAGCTGCAAATCTGACCCCGGGGAGTCCCTTATGACATCTTCATCTGTTTCATCATCTATGGCACCGACGGCGGATTATGCGCCGCTGATCCGCAGCGAGGCGTATATCAACGGGCGCTGGACGGTACAGGCGGACGGCAAGAGTTTTGCGGTGACCAATCCGGCCACCGGTCTGGTCATAACCCATGTTCCTGATATGGGGCGGAATGAAACCGTTGCGGCGGTCGAAGCGGCGGCGGCAGCCTTTCCGGCATGGCGCAAGCTGCTGGCAGGTGAACGCGCCCGTATACTGCGCCAGTGGCAGACCCTGATCGTGGCCCATGCCGACGCGCTGGCCGCGCTGATGACGGCAGAACAGGGAAAACCGCTGACGGAAGCCAGGGCCGAGGTCCTGAGCGGTGCGGCGGCGGTCGAATGGGCGGCGGAAGAAGCCAAACGTGTTTACGGTGATACCATTCCGACCCACAAGGCCGATGCCCGCGTCATCGTCACGCGGGAACCGGTGGGTGTCGTCGGGGCGATCACGCCGTGGAATTTCCCGCATTCGATGATCACCCGCAAGGTCGCCCCGGCGCTGGCGGCGGGATGTACCATCGTTCTCAAGCCCGCCGAGGACACGCCGCTCTCGGCGCTGGCGCTGGCCGAACTGGCGCAGGAAGCCGGTATTCCTGCCGGGGTTTTCAATGTCGTGACAGGCTCTTTGCAATCTGCTCCGGCGATCGGCGAGGTCCTGACCACCCATCCGCTGGTGAAAAAGATATCTTTCACCGGCTCGACCGAGGTCGGCAAGATCCTGATGCGCCAGAGCGCCTCGACGGTCAAAAAGCTGTCGCTGGAACTGGGTGGTAACGCGCCGCTGATCGTCTTCAATTCAGCCCCGCTGGAAAAGGCGGTTGAAGGGGCGGTCGCCAGCAAGTTCCGCAACGCGGGCCAGACCTGCATCTGTGCCAACCGCATTTATGTTCAGGATGGTATCTATGATGATTTCGTCCGCCTGTTCATCGAAAAGGTCAAAGCGCTGAAAATCGGTCCCGGCGACCAGCCGGGCGTCCAGATCGGCCCGATGATCAATGCCGACGGGGTGGCCAAGGTCGTGCAGCATATCGAGGACGCGAAAGCCAAGGGTGCCAAGGTTCTGCATGGTGGCCACCATGCAGACGGTTCCCTGTTCTTCCCGCCGACGGTACTCGGGGACATGACCCCGGCGATGCGCGTCCATCATGAGGAAACCTTTGGCCCGGTGGCGGGGCTGTTCCGGTTCAGCGATGAGGCCGATGTGATCCGGCTGGCCAATGACACCGCCTATGGGCTGGCTTCCTACTTCTATACCAGCGACCTGGGCCAGGCTTTCCGGGTGGCGGAAGCCCTCGAATACGGGATGGTCGGGATTAACGAGCCGCTGCTGGCGGCGGCATCGGTTCCGTTCGGCGGAATCAAGGAATCCGGCATTGGCCGGGAAGGCTCAAAATACGGTATCGAAGATTTCGTCAATATGAAGTATATGCTTGTCGGCGGTCTGTAGGCACCGATTCGCCTGCGTCCCGGTTTTCCCCGTTAAAGATTAACGTAACGGGAAAGGTTAACAAGTGTTCGCCGGAATCCTGAAAAGGCCGGTTTCCTGCTCTTTATTAACATAATAAAGTTTGACAGAAGCCTGAATAAAGTTTAAAAAACTCGGGTCCGTTAGGAAAACGTTTACATAGCACGATCATAATCCCCCTAGGGCTTTAGGGGAAAAATTAGGAGAAAAAGTAATGGCTGGCCAAAATCTTCCGGTAGAAAAACCTCAAGCAGGTCAATCGGTTCAGACAAATTTGTCCGAGGGGCAGACGAACCTGATGTACAAGTCCGGTGATGTTCAGGATATGAAAGTCACGGGCGAGGGAAAACTGCTGGTGACATTCACCGATGGTGGCAGCCTTACCATCAATAACTTCAAAGATCTTGCATCCAAGGGAACCGTGTTGACGCTCGCCGATGGCAAGACGATCAACACCGCTGATCTCCTGACAGGCGCAGCTCCTTCCAACGACACAACAGCGCAAGCAGAAATCCTCGTCGGCCAGCCAGCCCCGGGTGAGGAAGTCGTGCTGACGCTCGAGTCCGGACAAAAATACAATTTCTCCTTTAATAACGGTGCCAAAGAAAACGTCGAACAGGCGAACGGCGCGTTGATCATCACATTCGATGATGGCGGCAAGCTGGTGCTGAAGAACTTCAGCGAAGCGCTCGATGCGGCGGAACCGATTCAGATCGCCGTCGAAGGCGATGTGATTTCGCTGGGTGAATTCGCTGACTTCCTGAAACTGGCCGATGCCATCAACGACAAGATGGATCAAGAAAAGCCGGTGATGTCCGAGCTGCGCGATGAAGCGGGTGATGTCAGCAAGATCGAACCGGCCTCCGGTGACGAAGCGGCTGCCAAACAAGTGACAAGCGAAGATATGGCCGCCCTTGCGAAGCAATTGGCGGGCGTCGAGCCTGCCGCTGGCGATGCCGGTGGCGGTTCTGCGGGCAGCCGTGGCGGCTTTGGTTTCCAGAGCGCCGTTGACTCTGCCAATATCAATCCGCTGAATGCGATCGGACCGATCGGACCGACAGCGCTGCAATTCGGCCTGCCGCAACCGCAAGAGCCGCTTTACATCAATGAAGAGCCGGAGCCGCTGGGCCCGCCGTCCATCACTGCAAACGCAGGCGTCGATAATGCCATCGTCAAGGAAGACGGTTCCGTATTCGTGCCGATCGTTGCCTCGACAGGCACAGGCGCCGATGGTGATGAAGTCATGACCGTGACGGTCACCGGTATCAATCCGGCATGGGGTGTGACATTCACAACCGGTACATACAACCCGGCCACAGGCACATGGACTGTGACACTGGCCCCGGGTCAAAGCTATAACGGCGGTCTGACATTCACACCGCCGGCAGATACAGATGCCGACATGCCCGGCCTGACAGCGACGGTCAGCGTCTATGATCCGGATACCAACACGACACAAACATCGACCGATCCGTTCAATGTTGTGACAGACGCGGTTGCCGATGCGCCGACTGTTAACGCTGACGACAACGCAGGCGTCAAGAACACGGCGCTGGCTGTCGATATCTCTGGCGCTGTGACGGATACAGATGGTTCCGAAACAATCACGCATTATCAGGTCTCAGGTGTACCTGCGGGCTTCACCTTCAACCAGGGCACAGATCTGGGTGGCGGCGTATGGCAATTCACACCGGCTCAGCTGGCTGGCCTGACGATGTCAGCGCCTCTGAACTATCATGGTTCGATCAGCCTGGTCGCGACAGCCTTCAGCGGCGAAACAGCCCTGAGCGGCGGTGAAGTCGACTATACAGACAACACCAACAGCGCCAGCGATCCGTTCGTCCTGACATGGACGCCAAAAATCACGCCGCCGGACATCACGCTTGATAACAAGCTCGATCTGGTGAA
>JAMHVA010000163.1:0-1833 GCA_035904625.1 Alphaproteobacteria bacterium
CCAGACGGTACCAAACAGACCGATAAAGGTTGCTGTCGAGCCGATGGAGGCCAAGAATGTCATGCCGCGTTCCAGCGAAGCCATTTCACGGTTGATGGTAACGGCCATGGCGCGTTCAACGCGCTGCTTCAGGCTGGCCTGAACATTCTCAGTTGACGGGATACCCCCGGCAACGCCGTTCTGCCATTCTTCCATACCGGCTGCGAATGTTTTGATCAAAGGATCTTGCTTGCCCTTCTTCACGCGCTGATAGAGTTTATCCAGCGGTTCACCCGACCAGAAAGAATCTTCGAACTTGTTGGCGCGCGCATTCAGGACTTTCAGCGTGCGGCGTTTTTCGAAAATAATGGCCCAGCTCCAGACCGATGCAAAAATCAGAATCAACATCACGGCTTTGACAACCAGATCAGCCTGCATGAACAGGCCGATCATGCTGAGGTCGTGCGCAACAACGCTGCCCCCCAGATCGGCGGCTTCTACGGCGCGGCTGGCTAAATCGGTTCCGTTCATATCATCAGCCCTCCATGGCCGCTCTTAGTCCGTCAGGCAACCGCACAGGCTTTCCTGAGCGGTCTACACATACAAGAATCACATCGACACAGAAGATCAGCTCATTGTGGCGAAATAAGGATTGCCGCATCGTGAAACTCGCGTTTTTCAGTTCTGTAACAACGGTTTCAAGACGCAACTTGTCGTCGAGATAGGCAGGTGCCAGATAATCTGCCGTGACCTTGCGGACAACGAAAATGACCCCTTGCGTATCCATTAAAGATTTATTCTCAAACCCTAGGTTTCGCAAGTATTCAGTACGCCCGCGCTCGGCAAATCGCAGGTAATTGGCGTAGAATACGATACCCCCCGCATCGGTATCTTCGTAATAGACGCGAATATCGATATTGTGTGCCGTCATAACGCCGAATCATCCAGCAGGTCAGATTGCAGCCCCTTGACCGGCTTCAGCCCCAGATAAGTAAATCCCCTCGCAGAAATGACACGGCCACGCGGTGTACGCTGCACAAGGCCCTGCTGCATCAGGTAGGGCTCGATGACATCTTCGATGACATCACGCTGATCGGAAAGGAATGCTGCGAGCGTTTCCACACCCACAGGGCCGCCGCCATAGGTTTCAGCGATACATTTCAGGTAACGGCGATCCATGCCGTCCAACCCCTGTGCATCGACATCCAGCCGCTGGAGCGCGGCATCGGCAGCCTTGGCATCGATCATCGCCGCTTTTGATACTTCAGAAAAATCGCGCACCCGTCGGGTCAGGCGCCCGGCGATACGCGGCGTTCCCCGGGAGCGCTTGGCGATTTCCATCGCGCCATCCGGCGTCAGTGGCATTTTCAGCAGACCTGCGGCGCGGCTGACGATCTGCGTCAGTTCCGATGGCTCATAGAATTCAAGCCGCAGCGGAATACCGAAGCGGTCACGCAATGGGTTGGTCAGAAGGCCGCTGCGTGTTGTGGCACCAATCAACGTGAAGGGCGGCAAATCAATTTGCACCGAGCGGGCGGCAGGCCCCTCGCCGATGATCAGGTCCAGTTTGCGATCCTCCATCGCCGGATAAAGAATTTCCTCGACGATCGGGTTCAGGCGGTGGATTTCATCAATGAATAATACATCATGCGGCTGCAGGTTTGTCAGGATCGCCGCGAGGTCGCCCGCCTTGGCAAGAATGGGGCCTGAAGTTGAACGAAACCCAACACCCAGTTCACGGGCAATAATTTGCGCCAGCGTCGTTTTGCCCAACCCCGGCGGACCAAACAGCAGTACATGGTCCATCGCGTCACCACGCTTCTTCGCGGCCTCGATAAACACGCGCAGGTTTTC
>JAMHVA010000164.1:0-3595 GCA_035904625.1 Alphaproteobacteria bacterium
GCAAGAAAACAATTAAGTTGGACACGCTCAAAAACCATTTCTGCAAAAATGTCCTGACCTTCGATTCTTCTTTTAAGACTCTTGTCGATAAAGGTCTGCTGATCGTAACAGGAAACGTCTGTTCCCTGAACATGCAGAAAAAGCGAGAAATCGAGCAATATGTTTGAATCGGAACTGGAATTAAATTAACTGAAGTACTGCTTTACGGAGACTATGTCTTTTTTAGATGCTCCGTTCTGCAATTAGTAAAGGCAGGACTTCGGGCCTGTTTTCTTATTAAGACTGCAGGGGTATGGCTTGCTAATACAACCATAATCGTTACATTGATCTCACATTTACACGGTCACCATCAAAAGGAGAGCATTCATGACAGCCGCCGCACAAAGAACCGTCGATACGGTTATCATTCCGGACAAAATCGTCTACACCGCCGAAGCCACATCAACCGGGGGCCGCGTGGGACGTGGCAAGACACCCGACGGCAAGCTGGATCTGGTGCTCGACAAGCCGGTTGAAATGGGCGGCAAGGGCGAGGGCGTAAATCCCGAGCAACTGTTCGCCATCGGCTATTCCGCATGCTTCCTTGGTGCGTTGAAATTTGTCGCGGGCCAGAACAAGGTCACAGTATCGGACGATGCGGCGGTCACCGCGCGTGTCGGCTTCGGCCCGATCCCGAATGGTTTCGGTCTTCAGATCGAACTGAAAATCAGCCTGCCGGGCGTTGAGCGTGCCGTAGCACAGGATATCGTCAATAAGGCGCATATCGTCTGCCCGTATTCCAACGCGACACGCGGCAATGTCGATGTGACACTGACCGTGGTTTGATTCCTTGCAGGCAGATAAGAAAAGCCCCTCGACTGAGGGGCTTTTTGCTAGATCTTGTCTGGTGCTTCGCTGTCACCGGATTTGAATTTGTTTTTGATTCTTTCGATCAGTGACGGCTTGTGTTCTTTTTCGCTGTCTGCTGGTTCTCCATCCGGCGCTTTTGTTTCTTCGTGCTGCGGGTGATGTTCATGATCTTCCTGCGGCGCGGCAGCGGATTCCGCCGGGGCCTCGATCAGCGTTGGCTCTTCTGCATGTTCATGCGTCTTCTTATCTATCTTCTTATGTGCGCTGTGTGCGTCATTGGAATGACTGCCATGATGGCCGCCGTGATTCATGCCTTCCATGCCATGGATCATTGAAGCGTTAATCTTTACCTTATCCGGGTCACCGGGGTAGTTGCTGATAATCGCATTCATCAGCGCGATTTCCTGCGCCTGATCCGTGAGGATATCAAGGCACATCAACTCCAGATAACCGTTTCGTGCCGCCGGGTCTTGCAGGTATTCATGCGACATGTCCAACGCGGCCTGGTGGTGGATGATCATCGCCTTGGCGAACTGCACGTCACGTTTGGAAACATCCTGTTCGCTGATGGATTGTGACAGGCGGCTGGGTGCGGGCCAGCGAATGAATTTCTGGACTTGCCCCCAATCCTTGGTCGCGATCTGGCGCACTTCGCGCTGTTCGGTGGCCTTGGGTTTCATGAAGCCTTCAACCATATCCAGCATGCCGATCTCGAATGTCTGGTTATGAATGATCCCGCGCGCCAGCGCTTTCAGCGCTTCATTTTTGGCATGCGGGTCTTTCAGGTACTGTTGCGACATGGTCAGCGCGCCGGCATGGTGCGGGCGCATGCCCTTGATGAAGTTAAGGTCGGCAGAACGTTCATCTTTACCGACGGAACCGTACCACGCCGTGCCCACGCGCGGGCCGGGGGTGTATCCGGGTTCCAGCGCGGCATAAGCGGGAACGCTGATGCTGAGTGCGGTAACGCACAGGGCGGCTTGTATGACTTTCTTCATGTTCAGATCCATTTAACGGGTTTCGGGTTGCGGTCATCAAAGGCCATTTGATGCCAGTAGGGGTAAATCGGTTGTTTGGCGCTGGCGGCGTCCAGCTTGGCAATCTGCGCGGGGGTCAGTTGCCAGCCCAGCGCCCCCAGATTTTGCTTCAGCTGTTCTTCGTTCCGCGCGCCGACGACAATATTCGAAACGGTCGGTCTTGTCAGCAGCCAGTTGAGCGCAATCTGCGGCACGGTCTTGCCGGTCTCGGCGGCAACGCTATCCAGTGCATCCATGACTTTATATAGATATTCATCATCGACCAGCGGGCCGCCGACATCGCCGCCTTGGGCGATCCGGCCTTCCTTCGCGGGCTGGCCACGGCGGATTTTGCCCGTCAGACGGCCCCAGCCCAGCGGACTCCAGACCATCAGGCCCAACCCCTGATCCTGCCCCAGCGGCATCAGTTCCCATTCATATTCACGCCCGATCAGCGAATAGTATCCCTGATAGGAAACATGGCGATTCAAGCCGTATTTTTCCGACACGGCGATTGATTTCATTGCGTGCCAGCCGGAGAAGTTGGAGCAACCCGTGTAGCGAACCTTGCCGCTCTGCACGAGGTTATCCAGCGCCATCATGGTTTCTTCCATCGGCGTCAGGGCGTCAAAACCATGCATGAAATACAGGTCGATATAATCCGTACCCAGACGCTTCAGGCTGTCTTCACATGCCTTGATGATATGAAAGCGTGAGGAACCCTTATCGTTATCACCAGTGCCAGCGCTGAATGTGCATTTGGTGGAAATCAGAACCTGATCGCGGCGGCCCTTGATAGCGCCACCCAGAATTTCCTCCGAAGCACCTTTGGAGTATATGTTCGCGGTATCAAAGAAATTCATGCCGTGTTCGATGCAGATATCGACAAGGCGCGTGGCTTCCTTCACATCCGTTTCGCCCCATTTTTTGAACATGTCGCCGACGCCGCCGAATGTACCGGTGCCAAGACTGAAGACGGGGACTTTCAGGCCGGAACGGCCCAGCACACGGTGCTCCATGAGGATTCCTTTGACATATTATTATTAAGGGTTCTGCCCGCCTTAGTAGATGGCCATTCATCACCTGATTTCAAGCACAGACATGCAAAAATCTGTTTTCCGCTGTGTATGAACCGTTATGATCGGCAAACCAGAAAAAAGGGGTGACGACAAATGCCGTTTAACCGGTTTGTGAAAGGCTTTCATCTGTTCCAGCAGAAATACTTCCGGAACAGTGATGTCTATAAAGAACTGACGACCAAAGGGCAAAATCCGGACGCGCTCGTGATCGCGTGCTGCGACTCGCGCAACGATCCGGCGCTGCTGATGCAATCACAGCCCGGTGACCTGTTTGTTGTCCGTAACGTGGCGGCTATCGTTCCCCCGTATCAGCCAGACGATAATTATCACGGGACCAGTGCCGCGATTGAATTTGCGGTCAAGGGGCTGAAGGTGAAAGAGATCATTGTCCTGGGCCATTCCATGTGTGGCGGGGTTCAGGCACTGGCCAATCATGAAGCGTCGGCGAAGAATAAATTTGAATTCCTGACTCAGTGGATTTCCATCGGCGAACGCGCCCGCCAGAAGGTTGACGCCCTGTACCCCAGTGCCTCGGCGGAGCATCGCCAGTGCGAGATGGAGAAGGAAGTCGTCGTCACGTCGATCCATAACCTGCTGACTTTCCCGTGGGTAAAATCAGCCGTGGACGAAGGCAAGATTACCCTTCATGGC
>JAMHVA010000165.1:0-12329 GCA_035904625.1 Alphaproteobacteria bacterium
AACCGCCTTTATCAGCCGTTCCAAGACGACGCTGGGGCGGGACAAGAATAACCTGGAAACCATGCTGAAAGATGGCCGCAGCATGATCATCTTCCCCGAAGGAACATCGACGGACGGGCGCACCGTCGTGCCGTTCAAATCCAGCCTGTTCAGCATCGCCCTGAATGATGACGGCACCGACGTCTGGCTGCAGCCAATGACGCTCTCGCTTCTGTCCGTGAACGGGCAATCCCCCACCGACCAGCCCCTTAGAGACCTGTATGCATGGTACGGCGACATGACACTGGCGCCGCATCTGGGCACGTTTGGCAAAGCAGGCGGTGCCCATATACGCGTGACGTTCCATGAACCTGTGCGCGCCCGCACGAACCCCGACCGCAAATATCTGGCCCAGACCTGCCATGAATCGGTCCTGCGCGGGCTGGACAAGTCAGAACTGGCAATTGCTGCCTGATCCCGCTATTCTGCCCCCAACATTTCCCACGGAGACAAAGATGAAATTCACAACGGAAGAAACAAAGCGCATCCAGACCTATCTGCAGACAAAGTTCAGCAACCCGAAAATCGCGCTCGGCGCGTTGTCAAAATCGGGCGATTCCGTGGAAGTCCTGCTGGCCGGTGAATTCATGGGCACGATCTACAAGGATACGGAAGACGGCGAGACCTCGTACGACTTCAATATGGCAATTCTTGATATCGACCTGCCGAACGCCGCCTGATTTCCGGAAATTCAGGGGGTAAAAAAGGTATTTGCCTAATCCCCTATATTTTCTGTAAAATTAAAAGACGCACAGGAAAACATCAAAACAGGCGTGCGGCGCATGACATAGGCGCAAAACTGCGTTATGATAGTGCGATATGCGGGGGACTATATCCATGGCCTTGAAAAGACTGGCTCTTTCTCGTCAATCCGGCGTTCGCTTCGGCGCTCTGGCCTTGGGATTCACAATGACGCTGTGCCTCGGCGCAGCCAGCCATGCCGCCGTGACCTCGCCATGCGACCCCCAATACATGGATGCCCTCGAAGGCCGCGCCTATCTCGAAGCCCAGCGCGAAATCATGCAAAACCAGAACCTGATCGTAAAACCCGACAGCGTTCTTGAATACAGCTGCTTCGACTCAATCCTCAGAACGATTGCCCGCGCCAACGGCGACCGTAGCAATTTCAGTGAAAGCAACCGCTGGGGTGAAGTACCCAATCATGGAACACAATCGCTCGACAACGCCATTCAGGCGGTCGTCGGGGCATCGCTGACAAGTTACATCACTGCGAACTTCAACCATAACTATCTCGGCGGACGGGCAGCTATCAACTACACGCCGACATCCGTGGTGCCGGGCAGCGCAACCTATTCCTGCTCGGAAATGGCACGCGTATGGCAAGCCGCAAAATGCATGAACTTCTTTGACCGTACCGACGATCAGTTCTTCGACTTCCCCTACTACACCAACAACGCGAATGATCCGCGGAAACTGCCGCAGGCCTGCAACAGCACGGCCATCAACAATACATGGATGAACCGCGCATTTAACAGCGCCCCCAACCGTTACACGCTCAGCCCGGAAAACCCGCTTGATGCGGCAAACTTCACAGTCGACAACGTGACGACCTATCTCTCGCGGATCAACCCTGTGGGTGTCGCCCCGGCTGCGAACTGCGATAACAACCCGATCCCGACAGGTGTCGTTGTCTATCGTCAGGGTTTCGCCCCGGAATACTACTACGAGAAGGTTTGTACGAACCCCGGCTGTTACTACGTGCCGAGTGGTGCGGGTACGCAGGCAGCGCCAAGCAACGCCGGTCAGTGCCAACAGTAACAGGATTCAAAAATTCCTAATGATGGCTTTGCTGCAGGAGAGAGCGTACTTCCCGCAGGAAGATCTGATTATCTGACTTCATCTCAATAAACTTCAGAATGGTCGTCAGGTTTTTCTGACGATCAATCACCTCGAAACGGGGATCGTCCTGTTTAGCGGCAACGGGCTCCGATGACGGCACGGCCTGAGCCTGCTTTTGCATTTGCTGATTAATCTGCTGACGCGCCTGATCCAGAAGGGAATGGTCAATCAACCCCCGAGTCTGGCGCAAAATGAGGATCGCTTCCTGCTTCAGGCGCTTCCTTTTCGGGGTATCCTCATAATAAACTTTCCGCACATCGGCCTCCTGCCGCGTGAAGTCTTTGAAAAACAAGAGGAAAACACCTGCAAATGGCGCTTTCCAAAGGCAAAACAAGGCCTTATATCTACAGGATGCTTCGGGAAGCCCTAAAATAAGGTTAGCGCGTTGAATTTTCTTCTCAATTTCTATGGCCATCTGATGACATGGGGCACACCGGGACTCGAGGCCCTGCTCCGTCGCAGGCTGGCCGATGGCAAGGAAGACCCCGCCCGCATCGGCGAACGCCGCGGGCAATCCGGACTGCCGCGCCCGGATGGCAAGCTGATCTGGATTCACGGCGCCAGCGTCGGCGAAGCGCAATCGACGCTGGTGATGATCGAACAGCTCCGGCAGCACTTCCCGGATCGCCCCATCCTGCTGACAACCGGCACCCTGACCTCAGCCCGTTATCTGGCCGCACGGTTACCCGCAGGCGTCACACACCAGTTCTATCCGCTGGATCACCCTGAATGGGTCAGCCGTTTCCTCAACCACTGGCAGCCCGATTTCGTTCTCTGGATGGAATCCGAGTTGTGGCCGAACATGCTGATGAACCTGAAACGACGACACACCCCTGTCATTCTGGTGAACGCACGGATTTCACCCCGCTCGCAGGCGCGGTGGATGTCGGTCCGGAGCACCGCCACGGAAATCCTGGGAACCTTCACCGCCATTCTGACGCAAACTCAGGCCGACGCTGAATCTTATCGCGCATTGGGGGCCACGAATGTAACCGCCACGGGTAACCTTAAATTTTCGGCGTCTGCCCTGCCTGTCGATACGCAGAATGAAGCCGCCTTCCTGAAAGCCGTCGGGCAGCGCCCGCGCTGGGCCTACGCCAGCACGCATAAAGGCGAGGAAGAGATGGCTTGCCGCCTGCATAAAAGGCTGGCGGCTGATATGCCGGACCTGCTGACCGTCATCGTGCCCCGCCACCCGGAACGGCGGAACGATATCGTCGACGCCTGCGCCGCATCGGGGCTGCGCGTGCAATTGCGCGGCGAACGCAAAGACCCACCCCGCCCGGACACTGATATCTATATTGCCGATACCTTGGGCGAACTGGGTTTGTTCTATCGTACCTCGCCCATAGCCTGCATCGGCCGCAGCTTCAGTGACGATGGCGGCGGCGGCCATAACCCGATCGAAGCGGCGCAACTGGGGTGTGTCGTTCTGCATGGCCCGCACATCCAGAACCTCGCCGAAATTTACCGGATCATGGATGAGGCCGGCGCTTCGCAGACCGTGCGAGATGAAGATGATTTTTACAGCACCCTGCATCACTTCCTGACCTCACCCGAGGCCGCGCAAAAGCAAGGCCAGCATGGCAAGGACTTTATCGTCACACAGAATGCCGTCCTCGGCAGGATCATGGACAATATCCTCACTGCCTTCAACGACGGGCACGCGGCAAAGGCGACAGCATG
The DNA here is from genome assembly GCA_035904625.1 of Alphaproteobacteria bacterium. Classification (GTDB taxonomy): domain Bacteria; phylum Pseudomonadota; class Alphaproteobacteria; order Micavibrionales; family Micavibrionaceae; genus Micavibrio_C. The sequence goes on from JAMHVA010000165.1 coordinate 3,586, forward strand.
ACGTTCAGGACGCCCTCATTCTGGTACGAACCCGCATCGCGGATGCCATGGCCGCTACGGTTGCTGGCTCCCCTGCACAAGCTGTACGGCACCGTTCACAACCTGCGAAAGGCCTGCGGCAAGCCCTACAAATCCCATATCCCGGTGATTTGCATCGGCAACCTGACGGCGGGCGGCAGCGGCAAAACCCCCACCGCACTGGCGCTGATGAAGCTGATACGCGATCACGGACTTGCGCAAAACCCCTGCTTTCTTAGCCGTGGCTATGGGGGCCGGGAATCCGGGCCGCTTCTGGTCAACCCGGCCCTGCATCGGTTCAGTGACGTGGGCGACGAACCGTTGTTGCTCGCACAGATGGCCCCCGTGATCATTGCGCGCCATCGCGGGCGCGGCGCACAATGGGCGGAAGCACAGGGGTACGACCTGATCATCATGGATGACGGCCTGCAAAATCTGTCCTTGCAGCACGATGTAAAGATTGTAGTCGTGGATGGACAGTCCGGATTTGGCAATGGGCTGACGATCCCCTTCGGCCCCTTGCGGGAACCCGTGACCGCAGGGCTGAAAAATGCTGACGCGATTATTCGTATCGGTGACGGCCCGGCGGAAATTCCGTCCCCGCCCGTCATCATTCAGGCCCATATATCGGCGGAGAACCCGCTGCCGCCACGCACTCATGTCATCGGGTTCTGCGGTCTGGGCCGCCCGGATAAATTCAGGAAGACGCTGGAAGACCTGCAACTGAATACCCTCGACTTCTTTACCCTTCCCGATCATTACGCCTATACGGAACGCGACCTTGAAAGGCTGAAGGAAGAATCCGAACGCAACCACGCACGACTGATCACAACCGAAAAAGACAAGCTGCGCATTCCGTCCGGCTTTGCCGCAGATAATGAAGTCGCGGTTGTCCCCATCACCTTGACCTTCGTATCTCCTGAAACATTGCTGAACATCATCAACAGCAAGATAAAAGCATCATGAAGACTCTCCGCTATTACATAGAAGCCTTGGTTCTGATCCTGTTTTATGGCGCATGCGATCTTCTCCCGGCGCCCGTGGCGTCGCGTCTGGGCGGCTGGATCGGGCGCACTGTTGGCCCGCGACTGGCGGCCACACGAAAAGCGCGGAAAAATCTGGGAGAATCGTTCCCCGATCTCACGACAGCAGAGGCCGATCATATCCTTGCCGGAATGTGGGATAATCTGGGCCGCGTCATGGCGGAATATCCGCATCTCGAGGACATCGGCAGAAAGCATGTCACGCTGGAGGGAACCGAACATATCCGCGCGGCGCAGGACAATAATCAGCCCATCATCCTCTTCGGCGCTCATCTCGGGAACTGGGAAGTGATGGCCCCTTCTGTCCTGCAACAGCTTGCGTTGTCACCCGGCCTTGTGTACCGCGCGCCCAACAACCCCGTATCGGACCGTCTTCTGGATTATGCCCGCAGCCTGCAAGGAAAGCTGACCACGCTTCCCAAATCAAAAACCGGGACGCGCCATCTGGTGCAAACGCTGAAGAACGGCGACAGCATCGGCATCCTGATCGATCAGAAATATAACGAAGGTATCGCCGTCGAGTTTTTTGGCCGCCCGGCCATGACCAGCCCCGCCATCGCGCAACTGGGCCGCAAGTTTGACGCCGCAGTTATTCCCTTCCGCTGCGAACGGATGAAGGATTGCAATTTCACGATTACATTCGAAAAGCCATTATCCCTCTCGCAGGATGATGCCGAAACCATGAGAGAGGCGCACAAGCGGCTGGAAAGCTGGATCAGCGATAATCCCGGTCAGTGGCTGTGGCTGCATCGCCGCTGGGGAAAAACGGAATCCTGATCAGGAAGAAAATGTCTCACGCCCGGCCAGCACATCCTGCTCGGCCTGTGCAATCACCCGCACCATGCCGGGCCCGAATAAAGCGCGGCCCGCATCGGTAAACAGCGTCTCACCCAGTTGATCACGCAGGAATGCCAGAACAACCTTGGGTCCCGCCGCTGAAATTCCGCGCTCGCCCAGAAACGCGACAGTCTCGATAACCGTGCGGTCATACGAAAGCCCCGCCGATGTCCCGACATCGGCCTCATGCAGCAGCATCGCCATCAAAGCCAGTTTCGGGTTATCTTCGTAACGGCGAAGCTTGCCCATCATCATAATCGAAACATCTTCGCTCTGGTCATCCCAGAACATGCTCTTATATATCTTTTTCATCCGGACGCACGGGCTATGGTCACCGGCAAAGAACGTAATATCGGTGCAGAAAACGATGGTCTCGATCTCGCCCATTTCATCGCGCGACATACCCAACGCTTCAAAATACGGACGCGCCTGATCGAACGAGTGCTGTTCCATCAGCCCCGGCGTATAAACACCGTCCTTGGCATTGTCGCCGCCGGGATGTCCCAGATCGTGAATACAGGCCGATGCCAGCAAAAGTCCGATTTCATGAAGCGATAATTGCTCGCCGGGAGGCGCCACCTGGTTATGCGCGGCGACAAGACGGATCGAATGGAACAAAACTTTGCGGTAATGGTCATTACCATGATATTGCAGATCGTTCGGCACCTCGGCCAGAACAGCACCCGCAAAAGCCGACTGCACACTGGCCAGCGACGGATCCAGATCGAAATGATGAATCGCCTGCGCGATCATGGCGGTCAGCGTCGGCGCTCCGCCCTCTTCTTCCCAGCGGCTGAATACCGCCGTGCAACGTTCGCCATAGGCAGCGACATCCGCCCCGAAAAGCAATTCGGACACATCCGCCATACGGTGCATGTCCTTTTCAAAAACACCTTCCAGTTCCTGAAATCGTGACATCAGACAATCGGGCGTAAGGAAATCACCCTCCGGAGCAGTATTCATAATCACAGGCTTCAGGACATGAAAAAGGCTGAAATACGGGTGGTCGGAACAGGATTTGACAGCGACCTCGTGACTCAAGAAAATCGTCCTCTTACATGCAAAAATATCTCTACTCTTTATACACCAAAGTATTAAATTTCTCAGAAATTTCAGACCTTTTTCTTGCAATGCACAAGGAAATTACCTAATTCTGTTTTCTGTAATCTGTAAAGAGAGTGTGAGTTAATGAGCGAAAAATGGACCCCGCAATCCTGGCGCAACAAACCGGCAAAACAGCTTCCGGCCTACCCGGATGAAATTGCCCTGAAAGATGCCGAAAAAACGATGGCGCAAATGCCGCCGCTCGTGTTCGCCGGTGAAGCCCGCAATCTGAAAAAACACCTCGCCGAGGTTGCGGAAGGCCGCGCCTTCCTGCTGCAAGGCGGCGACTGCGCTGAAAGCTTCGCAGAATTCGGCGCCAATAAAATCCGCGATACGTTCCGTGTCCTGCTGCAAATGTCCGTTGTCATGACCTTCGCGGGCGCGATGCCGATCATCAAAGTGGGCCGCATGGCCGGGCAATTCGCCAAGCCGCGTTCCGAAGACATGGAAACCAAAAACGGCGTGACCCTGCCCAGCTACCGCGGCGATATCATCAACGGCTTCGGTTTCACCGCGGAAGAACGCGTCCCGGACCCGCAACGCATGATCCGTGCCTATAACCAGTCCGCCGCGACCCTGAACCTGCTGCGCGCGTTTGCCTATGGCGGTTACGCCGACCTGCACCGCGTTCACAAATGGAACCTTGAATTCGTTCAGGACAGCCCGCTGACCCAGCGTTACGAAGACCTCGCCGCCCGCATCGACGAGGCGCTCAACTTCATGGCCGCCTGCGGTGTCACAGGTGACAAAGTACCGGAAATCGTGCGCCAGACAGAGTTTTTCACCTCGCACGAAGCCCTTCTCCTCCCCTATGAGGAAGCCTTGACCCGCGTCGACAGCCTGACCAACGACTGGTACGATTGCTCGGCACATATGGTCTGGATCGGTGCCCGCACCAATCAGACAGACGGCGCGCAAGTGGAATTCGTACGCGGTATCAAAAACCCGATCGGTCTGAAATGTCCGCCGAACCTTGATCCCGATACGCTTCTGAAACTCATCGATACCATCAACCCGCAAAACGAACCGGGCCGTCTGACCCTGATTGCCCGCATGGGTCATGATCAGGTTGAGCAAAAACTCAGCCCGCTCGTGCGCGCCGTGAAGAAGGAAGGCCGCTCCGTTGTCTGGTCATGCGACCCGATGCACGGCAACACCATCAAGTCGGATAGCGGTTACAAGACCCGCAAGTTCGATCATGTGCTGGGCGAAGTCAAAGGCTTCTTCGCCGTTCACAAGGCCGAGGGTACGCATCCGGGCGGCATCCATCTGGAACTGACCGGTCAGAACGTCACCGAATGCACCGGCGGGGCGGAAAAGATCAGTGACAACGATCTCTCGGACCGTTACCACACGGCCTGCGATCCGCGTCTGAACGCCAATCAGGCACTGGAAATTTCGTTCCTGCTGGCGGAAGAACTGCGCGCCCTGCGCGGGGCCCGTCCGATCTTCGAAAACCAGACAGCCGCCGCCGAATAGCCGTCCCGGCCCACTTAAAAATATGCTGGAAAATCAACCCGGTCAGGATGCATAATCCTGACTGGAACGGCACCGATTCCGGATTATTTCATTAGGACGGGAGGCCGTAATGAATACAACATCCCTTCATATCACGCTGGCACAAATCAATCCGATTGTCGGCAATGTCGAATATAACCTGAACAAGATCAGGAAAATCCGTGATGAATCCCCCGCATCCACGAATTTGATCGTTTTCCCGGAACTGGCGCTGTGCGGCTACCCGCCGGAAGACTTGGTCCTCAAGCCCTTCTTCCTTGCCCGCGTGCAGGAAGCCGTCGAACAACTCACCAAGGAAAGTGGCCGTAAATATATCGCGCTGTCCGCCCCGCAAAAAGTACAAGGGGGCATTCAAAGCGCGCTGCATATTCTTGGTGACGAAAAAATCATCGGCACGATCTATAAACACGATCTGCCCAATTACGGCGTCTTCGACGAAGCCCGCATCTTTACCCCCGGCCCGCTGGCGGACCCCATCACCATACACGGCCACAAACTCGGTTTTATCATCTGCGAAGACACATGGACGCCCGCTGTGGCCGATCACCTGAAAAAACAGGGCGCGGAAATGCTGATCAGCGTCAATGCCAGTCCCTATGAAATCACCAAACACGACCAACGTATGAAAATTGCGAAAGCGCGGGTGAAAGAAACCGGCCTGCCGCTGATCTACGTCAATCAATGCGGCGGTCAGGATGAAATCATTTTTGATGGCGCGTCCTTCGTTCTGAACGAGCACGGCGATGCCCTATTGCAAGCCGAAGAATTCGTCGAGGACATCCACCATACAATATGGAACCGTGCGGGCGCGCATTGGCTGTGCAGCACCGATACACACCACCCGCCCCACGAAAAAACCGAGGCCATCTATCAGGCGGTTATGATTGCGCTGCGCGATTACGTCAGCAAGAACGGTTTCCCCGGTGTGCTGATCGGCATGTCCGGCGGCGTGGACAGCGCCCTGTCGGCGGCCATCGCTGTTGATGCTCTGGGCGCCGATAATGTGCATGGCGTGATGATGCCCTCCGTCTACACCTCGCACGAGAGTCATAAAGACGCCGAAGATACATGCCGCGCACTGGGCATGCGTTACGATATCATCCCCATCACGGAACAAGTGACAGCGTTTGAAAAGGAACTGGCTCCCCATTTCAGCGACGATACGCCCGATATCACGCACCAGAATATTCAGTCGCGTTGCCGCGGCGTCACGTTGATGGCGCTCTCCAACGCCTCCGGCAAGATGGTGCTTTCAACCGGCAATAAATCAGAAGTCGCCGTCGGCTATGCCACGCTTTACGGCGACATGTGCGGTGGCTTCAATGTGCTGAAGGATGTTTACAAGACACAAGTCTATGAACTCTGCCGTTGGCGCAATCAGAAAAAGCCCGATCACGGCTTTGGCCCGCACGGAGAAGTCATTCCTGAGAACGTGCTGACCAAAGCACCGACCGCTGAACTGAAACCGGATCAGACAGATCAGGACACCCTGCCCCCCTATGACGTGCTGGACAATATTCTGCAAGGGCTGATCGAGCATGACTGGGATGTCAGCACCATCGTCAAACATGGCGGCCATGATCCTGTGCTGGTGCAACGCGTCTGGCGCATGCTGGATCTGGCCGAATACAAGCGCCGTCAGGCCGCCCCCGGCCCAAAAATCACCAGCCGCTCGTTCGGGCGCGAACGGCGTTACCCCATAACCAACCATTTTTCCCGGATTGTGAAATCCTGATCCCCGCAGATTCAGGCCCGCAGGACCTAGACGATCGCCGGGCCACTGCGAACAGCAGGCACCGGAGTCGGAAAGTTCCGGTAGCTGATGGTCGAGTCCGCCTCACCACCCCGGCGCACCCGCCCAAAGTTAGGGTTGTGGGGCGAGGCAAGCCAGAACCACGGGGCGGCACGGCCCTGCAATTCTACAGGGGCGACCTTCTCCCATGCCTTGGAGAGCGTTTCACCTTCAGCATCCGTGATCCGGCGCCAGTCCTTGTGACCATGTAATCCATCGCAGTTAATCACTTTCACAACATCATCCTGATGGTCAAACAGGGCTTCACCGCCAAACATCCTAGCGGGAACGAACAGGGCTTCGTTTTTGTCGAGATCAACGGAGAGAACCACCGTACCGTCACGCAGACGGTCCCCGACTTCAAGGGCGCGTTGCGCCAAACCAATGGTGGTTGATGTTTTATCCTGAGTTCCCGTCATCGTCTTTCCCCTGTATTAAAATCTGTTCTGAGCAGTACCTCGCTCATCGCTATTTTGCGTGAAGGGACAATGCGCCGCAATTTACAATTATGCAAAAAATTTTTACATTGCTTGTTATTCTAGGAATTTAATCCTATAATAAGCCATGAACAAAAACGCCTCCACCCCTAAAAGCCCTGCAACATCATCCGGCTGGACTCCCGCCCGCCGCGCTGCTGCATCCTTGCGCATGCACGCCCGCAAACCGTGGCTGAAATCAACCGGCCCGCGCACCGTCGTGGGCAAATCACGCGCCCGCATGAATGCGCTGAAGCATGGAAACCGTTCTGCTGCAACAATATCTGCGCATCGCGAAGTCATGCACTATCTCCGTCAGCAACGCGCCTTTCTGAAGCAAGTACGTCTACTGTTCCGCATTCGTCGCCATTCTGCAAAAGCGCCAAAACCGACAAACAAACTAATGGTGAGCCCGGTATTACAGTGTCGGCCTCACCATGCCTGCCTCCCGAAAAACGCTGGTAACCCCCGGGAATTCCTGTTAAATATGGCAAACCAACAAGGAATAATCTGATGTCTGTTCGTGTTCGTTTTGCCCCGTCCCCCACTGGCTATATCCATGCCGGTAACGTCCGTGCCGCTATCGTGACATGGCTGTTCGCCCGCAAGAATGGCGGCCACTTTCTGTTGCGGATCGACGATACCGATCTGGAACGCAGCAAGGATATCTACGAACAGGATATCGAAGCCGGTATGACATGGCTGGGCCTGACATGGGATGACAAAGCCCGTCAGAAAGACCGTAACGACCGCTACGCCGGCATGATCCAGAAACTGAAAGATGATGGCCGCCTGTACCCGTGCTGGGAGTCGCAGGAAGAACTGGCGCTGAAGCGCAAGACATTGCTCTCGCGCGGCCTGCCCCCGGTTTACGACCGCAGCGCGCTGAAACTGACGGAAGAACAAAAGAAAGCGTTCAACCACCCGCCACACTGGCGTTTCAAGATGGAAGCCGAACCGATCGAATGGAACGATCTCGTGCGTGGCCCGGTGAAATTTGACGGCGCGTTGATTTCCGATCCGGTACTGATCCGCGAAGACGGCAGCCCGCTCTATCACCTGTGCTCGGTCATCGATGATATCGATTACAACATTACGCACATCGTGCGCGGCGAAGATCACGTATCGAATACCGCGATGCATATCCAGATGTTCAAGGCATTGGGTGCCGGAACGCCGCAATTCGCGCACCTGCCGATGATTACGGACTCAGAAGGCGGCAAGCTTTCCAAGCGTCTCGGCTCCTTAAGCGTGAAAGACCTGCGCGAGAATGAAGGGCTGGAGCCAATGGCGATCATCAGCCTGATGGCCCGCCTCGGCAGCTCAGACCCCATCGAGCCATTCACCCGGTTGCAAGACGTGATCGACAGCTTCGACCTTTCGAAATTCTCAAAAGGCGCACCGAAGTTCGACATGGAAGAATTGCTGCGCCTGAATGCCAAGATCATTCATGAAGCATCCTTCGCCGATGTGAAAACACGTTTGATTGCACTGGGCCTGTCTGATCTGGATGAAGGATTCTGGCTGGCCGTGCGCCCCAACCTGTCCAAACTGGGCGACATCAAGGATTGGTGGACCGTCGCCAACGGCCCGGTCACACCGGTGATCGACGATGCCGATTTCATCACGCAAGCCGCATCGCTGATGCCGTCTGCCCCGTGGGATAGCAACACATGGAAGCTCTGGACCGAAGCGGTCAAGGGGGCCACAGGCCGCAAAGGCAAAGAACTGTTCATGCCGCTGCGCAAGGCGCTGACAGGCATGGAACATGGTCCGGAACTCGCTGTCTTGCTGCCGCTGATCGGCCCTGAAAAAGCGCTGAACCGCCTGCAGAAAAAAGCCGCCGCCTGATCAGGGTTTGGGTACCACAGGTATGGTTGCCAAAGCGGCACCCTGCCCGTTGACAGCCTGCAGGATACGCCGCGCCGCGATACGCAAGGCATGATCTTGATCATG
>JAMHVA010000166.1:0-1831 GCA_035904625.1 Alphaproteobacteria bacterium
AGGCGCGATAGGTTTTACGGTTCGACGGAGCCAGTTTTACAGGGCCGTCCAGCTTGCTCAGAAGAACGTCAGACGCATCCAGCGGCACGACCGCATTCAGGATCATTTTATATTCATCCCGGCTGAAATCCTGTCGCCTTGCTTCTGCCAGTTTCCGTTTCTCAATCGCGGTTTCATAACGGGACAGGCTGAGCATATCCAGCAATTCCCCCTGTTTCATGTCGAGCCTGAAATCATCAGGCATGCCTGCCACGGGAAGCTGAATGATATGGCCCAGAAAAGAACGTGCGACAGCCCGGCCCACGGCCAGCGGTTTCATCCCGGCGCGCATGGATTCAGAAATTGCGTTTCTGTATGCATTCACGGACGAGTTTACATCAAGATCGTCGACAAAGGCAGAGTTGCCTGTTTTCTGTACGGCGATGGCATTGAAATAAGCCTGCACGCCATGGGCATTCTGTTCCACGCTGCGGGCAAACTTGATCACGCCGTCAAGCGTGATCGCCATCGGCGCTCTCAGGCGTCCCACCGACAACGCGCCGATCGTGCGCGCCTGCACGGCATGCGCGCCTTCGTGAACACGAAAATTAAACCGCAAGCTTAAGGGCAGGCCCGGCGGACAATAAAAAACATTATCTTCCATCTCATAAGCGGCCTGATGGAGCGAGTCATCCGGCAGCGGCGCCACATGCATATCAATCGCAGCGAGTTGATCCAGAAAGGATTTTCCTTCCGGACCCAGTCCCGCGATAAATTTGTCAGTTTCGGCGATTTCTTTCTTAAGGGTCTTTTCGATGCCCATGATGAACCTTCCCTGATGAAAGCTAAGCCTCTTTCATGAGCGGGAGTCAAATAAAAAGCCCCGCGAACGCGGGGCTTTTTCATTCAATACATGTGCACAGGGCGGACGGGTATCAGCCGTTTGCGGCTTTGAGCGCGTCTTCGCCTTCAGCGCCAGCTCCAAGGGTTTCGCCGCTGGCCTGCGCCAGAGCATCCGCCTGTTGCTGGGCAGCGATCGCGACCTGATCACGCTCGGCAGCCACACGCTTGACCTTGTTGATGTAGGAACCCGTGCCCGCCGGGATCAGACGACCCACGATGACGTTCTCTTTCAGACCGATCAGGCTGTCGACCTTGCCCTGCGTCGAGGCTTCGGTCAGGACACGTGTTGTCTCCTGGAACGAAGCGGCAGAGATGAAGGAGCGTGTCTGCAGCGAGGCTTTTGTAATACCTTGCAGGATCGGCTTGCCGAACGACGGACGCTTGCCTTCGGCCAGAGCCTTGGCGTTTGTCGATTCATACTCTTCACGGTCAACCTGTTCGCCGACAAGGAATGTTGTGTCGCCCGGTACCGAGATTTCGTATTTCTGCAGCATCTGACGCACGATCACTTCAATGTGCTTGTCGTTGATCTTCACGCCCTGCAGACGGTAAACGTCCTGAATTTCCTGGGTCAGGTAATCGGACAGAGCCTCGACACCCATGACGTCCAGAATATCGTGCGGCACCATCGCGCCATCGAGGATTGCATCGCCCTTGCGAACGAAATCGCCCTCGTGAACGGCCAGATGACGGCCTTTCGGAATCAGGTATTCACGTGGCTCTTCGCCTTTTTCAACCGGCTTGACCACGATGCGGCGTTTGGACTTGTAGTCCTTGCCGAATTCCACCTGACCGTCGATTTCGGAGATGATCGCGAAATCTTTCGGACGACGGGCTTCGAACAGTTCGGCCACGCGGGGCAGACCACCTGTAATATCGCGCGTTTTCGATGTTTCACGCGGGATACGGGCGACGATGTCACCAGCTTTGACTTCCTGACCGTTTTGAA
>JAMHVA010000167.1:0-1581 GCA_035904625.1 Alphaproteobacteria bacterium
GGCCTCAGCCAGGAAGAAATTCAGTTTCGCCTGATGATGGTCCAGCTGCAGCTTCAGGAAAAAGGAGAAAAAGACAAATCCATGTTGATCTTCAGCTTTTGGCCGGATGTCATCATGATTAAGGAAGTGGGCGATCCATTAGCCGTGGCCCGATATCTGGGATTTGACCGTAAGGAACTCTCGGCGCGCACCATCCTGAGCCAGGGACGCCAGAACACGAACTACTCGATTGATATTTATGCCTGTCATCCTTTCTTTATTCAGGGCATATCCACGATGACCAACGGTGAGAATACCGCTTTTGTGCCGATCCGCGAATTCCTGATGTCGCGAAATGTCCCCGGCTACGTGGGCTATAAATCCGATTCGGAAGTTTTCACGCACATTCTGCATTATATGCAAAACAAGCTCGGTATGGGCATGGAGATGTATAAACATATTATTACGCCACTCAAAGACGAAGAACTGGTGCGTCATCCCGACGGCAAGCTGCTTCGAAATTTAAAACAAAGCTGCCGTCCTTTAATCATTGACGGCCCGAACTGTGTGATTGGTTGTTTGCCCGACAAGTCGATGTTCATGGTGCAGGATTCCAAAAAACTGCGTCCCGGCGTCGTGGGCGGGCGTCCGGGAATTTTCGCTTTTTCGTCGGAAATGTGCGGGCTGGATGCGGCGATTCCGGAGCGAGATATCAATTTGGATGATCAGCCGATGCGCTATGAAACGGTTATGGTCCGCCGCGAGCGGCAGGAGATAGAAAAATGGAATCAATGGGACGCGTTACCCCCTCTACACTAAGCGTCAAAGATCTGCCCTGGCAGATTCTCTGGAGCAAAGAAAAGTGCACGCTGTGCGGCAGCTGCACAGCCGTTTGTCCCGTGCGGGCCATTGAACTCGGTGTGCACCGCAAACGCACGCTACAGGTGCCCGTTGGCCTGGAAACCAAACCCGGCAATCTTTTCTCCATTTATCACGGCGTTGACCAGCGCACGGACCCGGCTCACGCCTGTGTGGGCTGCGGCATGTGCACGATGGTCTGCCCCAATGGCGCGATCGCGCCGATGCACCCGGAAGGGATTGATAAGCTGCGTTTTCATGTTAACCAGGGCGGCGAACCCCGCCGACGCGGCGGCCGCCGCAATAATCCCGACAGCGTTCTGGACAAAATCAAGTTTGTCCGCATTTCGATGCTGACCGACCCGGCGCTGGACGCGGGACGCCATGAATTTGAACTGCGCACATTGCTGGGCAGAGTGCTGCCGCCGGAAGACATGCTGAAAGTCAGCCGGGAAAACGGCTGGATGCCGCCGGTGCGGGAAATTTATCCGCTGGTCATTGGCAGTATGTCGTTTGGCGCTCTCTCGCCGAACATGTGGGAAGGCCTGCAAATGGGCGTAGCCTATCTGAATGAAGAGCTGGGCATGCCGGTTCGCATCTGTACCGGCGAAGGTGGCTGTCCGCCGCGACTATTAAAATCGCGCTTCCTGAAATATGTTATTTTGCAGATCGCCAGCGGCTATTTCGGTTGGGATGAGATCATTCATAACCTGCCGCAGATGAAGGAAGACCCGTGCGCGATTG
>JAMHVA010000168.1:0-3886 GCA_035904625.1 Alphaproteobacteria bacterium
ATTTGCTGCTGCCCTATGATGACCGTCTGGCCAAGCTGGCGAAATTCATCCAGCAGATGGATATGGAATCAAACGGCAAGTCGGTGGACCGTGATGGAAACCCCGTCAATGTCGCGACAGGACCGGTGATTTTTGGTGAGCCCGGCACCGACAGCCAGCATTCCTTCATGCAGCTTGTGCATCAGGGGCAGGTTGTTCCCGCTGACTTCATCGCCGTTGCAAAACCTCATCATGATCTTGCTGCCAATCACCGCACCCTGCTGGCGAACTGCTTCGCCCAGTCGCGGGCACTGGCCATCGGGCAAACTCTGGAAGAGGCCAACGGCGATGCCAGTCGCGTTTTTTCTGGCAACCGCCCGTCAACCACGATCCTGTTGCCGGAACTGACCCCCTGGCATCTGGGGTTCCTGCTGGCGCTCTATGAGCACAAGGTATTCGTGCAGGGGATCATCTGGGGCCTGAACAGCTTTGACCAGCCCGGTGTTGAACTGGGCAAGAAACTGGCCAAGGCCATCACGCCCGCTTTATCGGGTGAAAATGTCGAGGGGCTGGATATTTCAACGGATGCGTTGATCCGTGCCGCAAGACGCTAGAGCTTCAGGGCACGTTGCGCCTGCTGCTCGAGGCCCAGAAGGCCGATGGCATCGTGATTGATCATATAGACCGGGATCTTTTTCATCAGGTCTTTTTGGCGCCCTTTGGACTGGAATTCCTCAAGGAAGCTTGACCGGTTGAAGTAGTCGCCCAGCTTGGTGGGAATACCGCCAGCAAGGTAAACACCCCCTTGTGCATACAGCGTCAGCGCCAGATTACCGCTGACGCGCCCGAGGAAACCCAGCATCAGATCGAGCGATTCTTTACAGATTTCACATGTGCCTTTCATCGCATGCTCGCTGATTTCCGGTGCCGTGCGGTCGGGCTTGTCCATCTTGTTATCCAGAACCCGGATGGCATTGTAAAGATTTTCAAGCCCCTTGCCGGAACAGACGCGTTCGGCGGAGATGTGATGATATTTGACCCGCAGTTGCTGGAAAATCGCATATTCACGTTCATTGATCGGCGGCATCGTGACATGACCGCCTTCGCCGGGCTGCGCGGTATAATCGCGGCCATTCCAGATCAGTGACGCGACACCCAATCCTGTGCCGGGCCCGATCACGCCCATCGAGCGTTCAGGAATAATATCGCCGCCACCGATCTTTTGCAGTAATCGGGGCGCGATGCCGGGGACAGCCAGTGCGACAGCCTTGAAATCGTTCATGACCTCGAGCGAGCTTAACTTCAGATCCTGCATCAGACGCGACTGACGGAACGTCCACTGGATATTGGTGAAGTTGATCAGGTCGTCTTCAACCGGACCGGCAACGGCCATAACGCCGGCCTGCGGTCTCTTTGTAATTCCCACCTTCTGAAAGTAGGCTTCGGCGGCTTCCGCCGGACCGGTATAGTCCTGGCACGCCAGATACATCAGGTCATGCGTGCCGTGCGCATCGACAATTCCGAAACGGGCATTGGTGCCGCCGATATCGGCGATCAGGGCTGTAACTGACAATTGAACCTCGGATGTAAGTAATTATGTGGGTTGGGGTCCGCCTTTGCGGAACCCGTTGGCTGCCGCGATATCGACGGCGTATTGCGGGTCGTGGCTGGACTTGGGAATGACATCAAAATACTCTAATCCCTGCAGGATGCCGTAAGGGCCCGCTTTGTCCTGCGGTGCCAGATACATGTTGCGGCGGTTCATCCGGGATAGTTCCTGCACCAGTTCCTGCATCGCGTTTCCGGGAATGATCCCCTTGAAACTGTGGTTCTCGGCGAACATCGACAAATCGTTCATGCTGTCGCCGCCGACGATGACATTCTCGGCCTTTACGCCCCACATTTGATGAAGGAAGCTGAGCGCCGGGCCTTTACCCGACGCTGTCGGCGTAATGTCAAAACCATTACGGCTCCAGAAGGTCACTTGCAGAACGCCGGCATAACGCTCGGCGATCTGTTGCGATACATCCTGAATGACTTCGCTATGCGAATCCGGGTTTTCAACAATACCTGTGACTTTAAACGGCGATACGACCGCTTCTTGTTTCAATACAGTTGAAGGAAGCCCGCCGATAAACGCCTTGACGTCATCCATCAGTTCGGGCGGGCAAACTTGTTTCAGGCGATCTTGCCATTCAGACAACGGTGTTCCCTGAACGACCCCATTCACCTTAGTAAACGGGGGAAGCGTGATTTCGGTGCCAACATCGGAAATGACGGCATCGGCGCTGGCGATGACCGCGCGTGGATATTCTGGGGTCATTCCGGTCATGCGGTCAAAAACGCGGTGAAGCGGAATGCCGGTATTGTGGACGACGAACGCGCGGTCGGCTTTGCGCAGGGCATTCAGTTGATCGCGCAGACGAAAGCTGCCCGCATCGGTGTGGGTAGTGCGGTCTTCCGGAATAAACTGCGTCCAGTCGATATCCAGAGATGCAAGGATCTTGTCTGTCTGTCCTGTACTCATATGCATTCCACCCCTAATGATCGCCCCTGTCCGCTAGACACATTTTTTCAAAGCTGTGTCTTCGCACAAACCGTTATTTTCAATAACTTGCGCATACCAATTATAGCTTGTCTTGGGCGTTCTTTCCAAATTCTTGTAATCGACATAAACAAGGCCAAAACGCTTGTCATAGCCCCACGCCCATTCGAAATTATCCATGAACGACCACGCAAAATAGCCGCGAATATCGCAGCCGCCCTCAATCGCACGGTGCACTTGAGTCAGGTAATCATGGTAATGCTGAACACGGTGCTGGTCATCGACCGAACCGTCAGCCAGTTTCTGGTCGGCATAGGCGGCGCCGTTTTCCGTGATCACGACGACCGGGTTGCCGTACATCGTTTTCATTTCCATCAGCGTTTCATGGAAACCTTCGGGATCGACGGCCCAGCCCATGTCGGTCACTTTCGAACCGGCAGGCGGTGCCACAAATCCCGCTTCCAGCAACGTGCCGGGCAGGGACTGCGCATAAGACGGGCAGTAATGCTGGATGCCGATAAAATCAATCGGCTTGCGAATGATCTCGATATCGCCTGCTTTGATGAACGGGGCAAAATCCTGCGCCAAAACGTCTGGATATGTGCCCTTGAACAGCGGGTCATAGAACGAGCGGTTCCAGATCGCATCCATCATGACGCGGGCCTTCTGGTTTTCCGGTGTATCGGTGATGGCGCGAATGGGGAAATGGGTGTAGGCCGAGCCGACTGTCCATTTCGGGTTTCTGGCTTTCAGCACGGAATAGGTATTGCCGATCACCATGTTCTGATGGTGCGCGCAGGCGGCATAGGCTTTACGATCCTTCATGCCCGGTGCATGGCTACCTTCCAGATGCCCTTGGAAGGCCATAACGGACGGCTCATTCAAAATCATATATTTCGAAACACGATCACCGACCGAATTGACAACTGTGACGGCGTAATCTTCGAACCATTTGACGATATCGCGATTGGTCCAACCACCCTTGTCTTGTAGAACCTGTGGCAGGTCCCAGTGATACAGTGTCAGCCACGGCTCAATACCCTTGGCCAGCAGCCCGTCGATCAGGCGGTTGTAAAAATCAAGACCAGCCTGATTGGCAGCACCTGTGCCGGTGGGGATGATCCGCGACCACGCGCAGGAAAAGCGATAGGCATCGACTCCCAGCTTGGACAGCAGCTCAATATCGTCTTTGTAACGATGATAATGATCGCAAGCCACGTCGCCGGTTTCTCCGTTGACGACGGCGCCGGGGACTTTGCAGAACGTATCCCAGATGCTGTCAGAACGTCCGCCCTCACGCGTCGCGCCCTCGATCTGGAAGCTGGATGTCGCGGTGCCCCATATGAAGTCAGCGGGAAATTT
>JAMHVA010000169.1:0-4251 GCA_035904625.1 Alphaproteobacteria bacterium
CATGATGTCGTGCAGCTCCCACTCCGGCAACTGGACTTTGCCCGCGTGCAGGATGACATGGCCGTCTTCAGCTTCCTGCCGCAGCCATAGACCCTCCTCCAGCAGGGTGATCTGGCGGGTTTCGGTGTTCAGGTAATTCGCTTCCAGAACCTCGTAACGTCCGACCAGCATGGCGCCCAGCGGGTTCAGCAATGTGCTGAGCAGGACGCCGGTGACGATGGCAACACCCATGATCGGGGCCAGAAACTGCCAGACCGACAAACCTGCCGCGCGGATCACGATCAGTTCATAACGTCTGGTCATCTGCCAGAAGGTATAGATCGCGCTGAACAGAACCGCGAAGGGGAACATCAGTTGCCCGACCTCGGGGAGTTTCAGCAGGCCCATCTTCATCACGAGGCTGAAGGGAATATTGTCCTGCTTCGCCGCCCGGCGCAGCAATTCAACCGTGTCGAACAGATAGACGACACTGAGCAGGATCAGCAGGCCCAGCAGCAGATTGCCGACATAATTGCGCGCCATATAGCGGTTTAAGGTCGCGGAGAACTTCATGGGGTGCTCTCCCGCCATTTCCCGAGATCTGCCAGCGTGACGGCCCGTCCGCGGGTCAGCCAGCGCAGGCCGATGAACAGCGGCGCCCAGACCAGCAGATACATCAGCACGAGGCCACCCCAGTTTTCCTTTGCCAGGCTGAAGGCGGACAGGTACAGCCCCTGAATGGTGATGCAGGTCGCCACCGCCAGAATGATTCGGCGTGTCAGGCCGCGCCGTTCCAGCGGCCCCAGCAGCAGCGCGCACAAGGCAATGACTGCAAACGCCGGTGCCAGCAGCGGGCTGATCAGGCGGCGGTGCATTTCCAGCACGAATTCACGGCGGCTTTCGACATCGCGCTCGTTGCCGGCATCCGGGTGCAGCAATTCAAAGAATGTGCGTTCATCCGGTTCGCGCCAGCGCTGGCGCACGGGGCCCGCCGATTCCGGCAGGTCGATCATGTAGCGCTCAAAATTCAGGCGGTTCAGGTTGCCGTTCTTCTTATTCAGAGACTGACGCGTGCCGTCATAAACGACAACCTGTTGCCCGGTCTGCGTGACGACCAGATTGCCGCGTTTGGCGATGATGGTGATCGGGCCTTCCGCAGGATCGCGCGTGTCATGAATCATCAACCCGCGCAGTTCGCCGGTCGCATCGCGTTCACGCACGAACACGGTCAGGCCCGGCATGACCGGGTTGAACACGCCTTCGCGGAACAGCAAGACTGAATACTGCGCCTTGATCACCTGCCGCATGTGATTCATGTTTGATAATGACAGCGGTGCGATGGTTGTGGTCATGATCAGCAGCGTCAGTGTAACGATCCCCGCCAGTACCAGCGCAGGTTTAGCCTGCTGCAGAGGCGAGAGGCCTAGGCCCCGCATCACGACCAGTTCGCTGTCGGCAGTCATGCGATTATAGGTAAAGATGATCCCGGCCATCAACGCGATCGGCAGGATGATTTCAAAGAAGCGCGGCAGCGCCAGCATGGTCAGCATCCAGAACGCGCCGCCCGATGCCCCGGAATTAATCACCAGTTCCAGAAAGCGCAGCGACTGGGTCAGGAAAATGACAGCCGCCAGCGTCACGGCGATAAAGACCGTGGCCAGAAACAGGTTTTTGAAAATGTAACGGTTGACGATCATGCGTTCGTGTCGATTTCCTTGGCCGGTTTTCCTTCGTTTCCTTCTTTGGCCCCTCTGGTTTTCGGGGCCTGGCCATCGTATATTGTCAGGGACGTAAATACCAGATTCTCTCCGTTTTTTCCGAAAAAGCACGACAAGGATTCCTCCCATGCAGCCCGTTGCCAGTTTTACCAAATCATCCAAACTGAAAGCCGATACCGTTGTCCTGATGGTGGGTGAGGGCGGTCGCCTGACCGACAAAGGGCAGGCGCTGGACAAGGAAACCAAGGGCGCGATCAGTCATTTTATCAAAACCAGCAACAGCTTTACCGGTAAAACCGGTCAGGTTGCCGCCCTGCCGGGGCCGCAAAAATTCCGTCATAGCCGGATTGCCCTGCTGGGCGTCGGCAAACTCGACAAGCTGGATGCCAGCGAAGCCGCTGCCATGGGCGGGCGTTTTTATGCAGCATTTTCGTCGCTGCAGCCCTCACTGGTGCTGTTCCATGCGGACGGGTTCAAGGGTCTGAAGTCGATTGATGCTGCCGAGGCGACCGCGCATTTCGCCAATGGCTTTGTGTTGCGCTCCTATAATTTCGATAAATACAAAACCAAGGCCAAGGATGCAAAAGCGCCCAAGGCCATGAAGATCGAATTCGTTCTGGATGCGGCGACGAAAGCGGCTGCGATCTATAAGGATGAAAAGGCGGTTGCCGGTGGGGTGTTCTTTGCCCGCGATCTGGTGAACGAGCCGCCGAACGTGCTGTACCCGGCCAGCTTCGCCGCCCGTGTGAAATCCGAACTGGCCCCGCTCGGGGTTAAAATCGAAATTCTCGACGATAAGAAAATGACCCAGCTGGGATTCAAGGCGCATCTGGCCGTGGGGCAGGGTTCGATCCGTCCGCCGCGCATCGTCATCCTGCAATGGAATGGTGGCCGCAGCAAAACCACGAAGCCTGTGGCTTTTGTAGGCAAGGGTGTGACGTTTGATACAGGCGGCATCAACCTGAAACCATCCGACGGCATGGCCGACATGAAAATGGATATGGGGGGCGCTGCCGCTGTTGTTGGCCTGTTCCGCGCGCTGGCCACCCGCAAGGCAAAGGTGAATGCTGTTGGTATCATCGGTCTTGCTGAAAACATGCCATCCGATCGTTCTTACCGTCCGTCCGATGTGATCGGTTCGTTGTCCGGCAAGACAATCGAGGTTCTGAACACGGACGCTGAGGGCCGTCTGGTGCTGGCCGATGCGCTGACCTATATACAGCGCAAGCACGATCCGAAATTCGTGATCGATCTCGCGACCCTGACCGGTGCGATCATGATCGCGCTGGGTCATGAATATTGCGGCACGTTCGTGAACGACGACAAGCTGTGGGACCAGATGGAAGAGGCCAGCAAGGCCACAGGTGAAAAGCTCTGGCGCATGCCGTTGGATGATGCGTTCAAGAACAGCATGAAGGGTAGCATCAGCGATATCCAGAACCTCAGCACCATGGGCCGTTACGGCGGCGCGTGTTCGGCGGCGGGGTTCCTTGCCCATTTTGTCGATGACAAGCGTGTCTGGGCGCACATGGATATCGCGGGCACGGCGTGGGTCAATAAAGACTTATCCCTCGCACCGCGTCATGCGACTGGCTTCGGTGTTCGTGTTCTGAACCGTCTTGTGGCTGATCATTACGAATCATAATTTGCATTCCATATTGTTTTAAGAAAAGGCTTCCGGCTTTCGGAAGCCTTTTTTGCATGATACTCTGGTCGCTATGTTCGGAAGCCTGAAACGCAAATTCACAAGGTGGCAGGAAGCAGGTCTGATCTCGGAAGAGCAGAGCGCTGCCATCCTCGCCTTTGAAAAAGAACGCAAAAGCGGCAAGCTGGTGAAAGACCTCGGTACGGTCGGGATCATCGCCATTCTGCTGGGCGTCGTTTCGCTGGTGGCATCGAACTGGGCGGCGCTGACCGATGAAATCAAGCTGATCGGTCATTTTGTTCTGAACCTGCTGGTCATTCTGGTGATGCTGCGGATCGATGGCGACAAGCACCCTGTGCGGCGCGATGGTTGTACCCTGTTACTGTTCGGCCTGTTCCTGACATTTATTGCCCTGATCGGGCAGATCTATCAATTACATGGCGATCTTCATATGACGCTGGCGTTCTGGCTGGCGATCTGTACGCCGTTCGTCTGGTATTTCGGGCGCAGCTATACGGTCGCAGTACCTTGGTTGCTGGTGTTTCTGGCGGCGCTGTTCCTGAATATTAATTTTTATTTTGAGAAAGACGATCTGATCGCTGTGCTGATCGGCTCTCTCATGTCTTTCTACCTGCCGATGGTTTTGATTCTCGCTTCGCGCCTGCCGGTGATGCAGGTTCGTCGCCCCGGATTTGCCGCGACCTTCTTCCGGCTGGGCCTGACCTTGCCGGCCCTGTTTGCGACGATGGCGATCATGTTTTTCTATGAAGCTGACCGGATCCTTCCTCACCAGACCGTGCAGGTTGCGCTGATGGCGCTGGGTTTGTTTATCACCTTCATCGTTTTTCGCCCAAAAACAAAAACGGATGAGGATGCATCCTGCCTCTGGTATTACCTGCTGGTGTCGGG
>JAMHVA010000170.1:0-1952 GCA_035904625.1 Alphaproteobacteria bacterium
TGCGGTCTCTTTGGCGTTGCCGCCGTCTATGGCCTGTCACATCCGATCTCACTGGATGACGCCCCTATCGATCCGGCTGAAATCGTCGTCGCTGAGGAAGCGAAACAACCGCCCGGTGATCCGGCCAATGCGTTCCCGAGCAAACCTGTCGAGCCGGACAAAGCCGTTTCGTTCCATGAACTGGGCGCGCAGACCGTCAAGCCACAACCGGCTAGCCTCGATCAGGATACCCGCAGCATCCTGCAAGAAGCTGCGCGCAAGGCCCGCAAGTCCATTTTCAAAGCCGACACCACCACCCAGACCGGGCAGGGCGGCGATGCCGCAGAGTAATTCGCGCGAGCAGGGCAGCGCCCTGCTCTACGTTTTTATCGGGCTGATCCTGTTCACCGGACTGGTGTTCACATTCTCAAAAAGCTTTCAGAATTCGAATGATCTTTCGAGCCCGCAGCAGGGGAAAATTGCGGCCAATGATATTCTTAGTTACACCACGGATATTTCACAAACCGTGACCAAGCTGATCACCAAAGGGTGCTCTGAAAATGATATCAGCTTTGAAAATCCAATTGTGACTGGTTATACCAACCCCGGTGCGCCAGTTGATAAACACTGCAATGTCTTCGCTCCTGAAGGCGGGATGATGTCGTGGATGAAGCAACCGATTGGATCGAATGATGGTTCTGACTGGATTATCACCGATACATCTACCGAGACCTTTGATGGGACGACCGCTCAACTGGGGACTGCGAATGCTGAGCTGATCCTGCTTTTACCCTTTATAACGAACGACGTCTGCGATTCAATCAATAGCCAGCTAGGGAATCCCGCTGTATGGGAATCGAACGGGTCGCATAACTTGATTAAATTTACAGGGACATTCGAGACCAACGCTGCAACCACACTCAACCGCGGCAACTTGACCCCGCTCATCAGTTCTGGATGTTTTTGTGACACTGCTGGCGTCTGCACAGCTGCATCCCCGCGCTGGTTTTTTTCGACGTTGATCGTCCGCTAACTACATCCGCCTTGGCAGCAACAGGCCTAAGAGCGTCAGCAGCAGAGAGAGCTGCGTATACACAGCCGCACACATCATCAGCCAGCTGTTTTTCTTCGCCGTGTCCGTTTCCGAAAGGATATGCGTGCCCGCATAGAATGAGCTGAATTCCTGCGCGAGGCGGAATGCGTGATCGCAGAGCACATGCGGCGTGTAATTGCGGCAGGCGACATCGATGATCTCAGGCAATTCGCACAAGGCCAGCAACAATTTACGGTCCGCATCGGTGACGGTGATCGGAGTAGAATATGTATCAGGATCGACACCGGCTTTTTCCAGCAAGGAGCGGATGCGCACAGCCTGATAGAGCAGATACGGCCCGGTCTTACCCTCGAAGCTGGTCAGGCGGTCGAGATCGAATACGTAATCGGCGATGCGGTTGTTCTGCAGATCGGCGAATTTGATCGCGGCAATCGCAACTTTGTAGGCGATATCTTCTTTTTCCGCAGGTGAAAAATCCTTGCCGATTTCGGCTTCGGAAAGACGCTGGTTGGCACGCTCGATGCCCATGGCGATCAAGTCTTCGAGTTTCATCACGCCGCCAGCGCGGGTTTTAAAAGGCTTGCCATCGGTGCCGTTCATCGTACCGAACCCGGCATGGGTCAGCTCGACGCTCTCAGGAACGATGCCCGAGAGCCGTCCGGCGCGGAAGACTTGATCGAAATGGAGATGCTGGCGCTGGTCGACGACATAGATCATGCGCGCCGGGTTTAAATCCTGCATCCGCTCCACCAGTGTCGCCATATCGGTCGTGCCGTACATGACCGCGCCGTCGCGCTTATACAAAATTAGCGGCGGGATTTCCTTGGTGTCGCTGTCGCGCTTTACCGGGACGACGATTGCGCCCTGATCTTCGATGGCAAAGCCATCTTTTTTAAGCTGGTCGACCATCGGCGCGATC
>JAMHVA010000171.1:0-3045 GCA_035904625.1 Alphaproteobacteria bacterium
GGTACCCTTCCGGGCTCCATCCCGGGCACCTTGCCGGTCACGGGTGGCGGGGCGTCCGTCGTCGGCGCGGGCCCGTTGCTTCCGAACAATTCTCTCAGCCCCTTTTTCCAGTCCCAGTCCCAGCCCATAATCAAACTCCCTGCCAATGTTTATATTCGACCAAGGGCAGCAGAGCATTATTCGTATAGTTATGGCAAGAAAAAGGGGCGCAAGATGCGCCCCTTTCCTCGAATTTGTAATAATATTACTGGTTGTACCGCCACTGCTTCGCGTTCAGCGGGCTGCGGCTTTGGTCATAGACTTCCTTCCATTCGGCAAACTCGACCACGCCGCTGTTATCAGTATCGACGCGGTAGAAGGATTTATCGATGAAGTCGGTCGGCGATACGCCGTCCTGATCCTTGTCGAAACGGGCCAGCATCGAATGATCCATAAAATCTTCCGATGTCACATTGGTGATGTCCGGCTTGCCGTCATCATCGAGGTCGATCATCGTCAGTTCGGTTTTCTCGAGCGGGATCAGCGTAATGATCGCATTGCGCTTGAACTCGATGTTGTCGAGAACGCCGTTCCCGTCGGTATCGAACACATAGAAGAGTTTCTGGCCCACTTCCTTGCGGGAGAGAACGCCGTCTTTATCCAGATCGAAATCGACGAAGTTGAGCGCCTTCGCGCCGGGAATAATTTTCTGGTTCACCATCGTCGTCGTGCTGACGGTCACGGGATCGGTCTTGGTCTTTTCTTCCTTGATCACCGTCACGGTTTTGTTGACCTCGCCTTTTTTGACATGCGGGCTTTCTTTCGTGATGGTGGTCGTGGTCTCGGTCGTGGTGGTTCCGGCAGTGGCCGGTACAGCCGCCAGCGCACAGAATGCGAGCGACGCAAACGCGGCGGTCGAAAGAATGGTTTTTCTGGTCATCTGTTTCTCCTGTTTTTTTGTTATGCGGGGCCGGGGCTTACCACCTTGAAAAACGGGTTTCCCCCCGGCTGTTAAGTGAGGTTATGGCGCACAGGCGAAAAATCCACCCCCTGAACTAGAAAGCCAAGTAAAAACAGACACTTGTATGTAAAAAATATATTTCGGGAACTATTAGGGCAGATGAGGCGGCGCAGGGCAATGATCGCGCTGACGCCGGTCGGAATCCGCATCAGGGCCGGAATGGACACCAGAATCAGCCACAGAACCGGCCACAGAATCGGAACCGGAACCCAGCATCCGCGATGTTTCATGCAGGCTGCGGGAAATCATCTCCTGCGCCCGTTTCAGGCTGGCGGGCGACAAGCCGGAAATATCCTCCGCGCGCGGCAGCCGCGCCCCCAGAGATGGAATCTCGGACAGCAGCGAGCGCCCCTTCTGGTGACGCAGAACACCGGCGATGGCGCGGAACTCGTCCCGCATCACGTCCAGAATGGTCCTGACACCGGAGCGGCAGTTGGCCGGATCGACCCCCGCCATGCGGACCGGCGTAAAGGGAATATTGGCGCGGTTGATCTCGACCGCCGCCAGACAGGCACGGTTCCAGACCATCATCATTTTCTGCTGCGGACCGCTGATATGGCCCTGCACCTGTACGTGATCTCTGGCGTCATCATAATGCGGGCCGGTCTGGACGCCTTTCAGGCGCGCAATCGAACCGCCCAGCCCCATCGCTTCGGCGGCGCGGCAGAATGAATGTTCCAGCCCCATAGAACCCGCAAGGTTCGCCATGACGTTCAGCGGTTTCCGGCTGACCGGCACATATTGACCGGACGGATTCTTCGCCGTGAAGTGCAATTCGGAAACCGTGCGATAAAGACCGTCGCCCGTCCCGGCGCGCAGCCGCATGAAAACATGATGGCGGCCATCGGGAAAAAGGACGCGCGAGAGCAACCCCGTCCCGCTCAAGGGGACGGACGCCACTTCGATTCTGTATTCGCTCTCTTGGTCCATTACGTTGTCCATTATGGCCGCATTATAACAGATAGGGATTGATCGTCCCTTAATAATCTGTCCCTTAATGATCTATCCCTAGGCCAGCCGGTCCTGCGCCGCGACCAGCGCCAGTTCCCGCCCGCCCGAGGCCTGCGTGGCTTCGAAAATCGCGAAAATGCCGTCGGCCGTGCGCTGCAAGGCCTCCTGCACGTCCGCCCCTTTCAGCATGTGGCCGGTAAACAAAGCGGCTGTCGCATCCCCCGCGCCATTCGGCGCAGGGTCCAGCGGCAGCATCGGCGTCGCGACACGGTGAACCGTGCCGTTCTTTTCGCTGGCGATCATCTCAATCGTCCCCGGGTTTGTATCCGCATGGATCAGCGATGTGACCAGCACCACGGCAACGCCTGCATCGTGCAACGCACGGCAGGCCGCCTTGGCATCATCCAGCGTCTTCACCGTATGACCGCTTAAATATTCAAGCTCGAACTGGTTCGGCGTCATGATGTGGGCATGTGCCATCGCGCGATCCTTGAAGAACGCCGGGATATCGGCATGCACGAAAAAACCGCGCCCGACATCACCCATCACCGGGTCGCAGGTCCAGATCGCCCCGCGCGGCAGCGCGTCCCTGACCTCCAGAATGACATCCGCCATCGCGGGCGACCCCAGATACCCGGTCAGCAATGCATCAACCTTCTGCAACGCGCCGCGATCACGCATACCGTTCAGCACATCGCGAATATGCCCGGCATCGAACACCTGGCCCGTCCAGCTTCCATATCCGGTATGGTTGGAAAACTGCACCGTGTGCACAGGCATGACCTCGATCCCCATGCGTTGCAGGGGGAACACCGCCGCCGCATTGCCGACATGGCCGTACGCCACATGAGATTGAATCGAAAGTACTGTTTTCATTACGTTTTCTCATACATCATCGATTTGATGATAGTCAAGGACGCCCCTTGCGCTCCGCCCTATCCTGATATCACAGTCACAAAGAAAAAGGATCCCATCATGATTTACAAGGTGAAAGGCGATATTCTGCTGACGGCAGCGCAGGCGATTGCCCACGGCATCGCGCCGCACGACCACTTCAATCAGGGGCTGGCGCTGGCCCTGCGCGAGCATTATCC
>JAMHVA010000172.1:0-2804 GCA_035904625.1 Alphaproteobacteria bacterium
GACCAGGACAGCGAATGTTGTAAAGACCGCGGTCAAGCCACGGCAAACGATCCGGTTCGAGGATGAGACTGTCGTCCTTAATTCGCAATCGCACGACATGATCGAAACGATTGCTGAAAAGGCGCTGGCCGCCGAGGGGACGCTGATCACGCTGACCGGGCATGCGAAAACCAATGTGACGATTGAAGATACGTCGAACAACAGCGTGCGCCGTATTATCGCCGTCAGAAATGCCTTGTATCAAAACGGCATCGACCCGGATTCACTGACGGTCATATTCGACCGGGGCGGCAGTTCGCTGGACGTGGATATCGAGATCCACAATCCCGCAGGCGCTTAGAGCGTCCATCGTTTACGTTCGGCGAGGAACATAAACACTGTTTGCTCTATGTCTGATTCATTGCGGCTTTTGGTCGAGGCCGGATGCCTTGCGTAAGTCGCAATCCGGTATTTGGAATGCCAGCCAGCCAATCATGCCGCTGGGCCGGGCAACGACCGGTTCCATTTTGTGGCATTGGGGATTATTGACGTAGGGCGTTCCGGCATGACGCGGATAAAACCCGGGGCCGTTGACAGACGATTCCTCGGTTTCGATCATCGAAACAGGTGTGCCGCCCGATTTCGCAATCGTGCAGTCATAAAAAATCCCATCGAGGGCAACAACCTTGACCGCCAGCGTATCCATTCCTTGCGCGGTGACATCGGCGGCATAAGCCGCGCCTTCCGGCGTGTGTTCCAGACAATCCATCATCGGTTTATACAAGGCGGGAAAGTCACGCACCCATTCTGTCGATGTCTTCATCGCGTTGGTCATGCGCACGGTGATATCGGTGCCGTTGATCGCGACCATATCGGGGCGGGCGGGTTCCTGCGCATAGGCAGGAATATCATGCACTTTCAATCCGCTTAGTCCCGATGCGGGCGGGGCGGACGGATCTTGCACCTCAGCCGGGGGGCTGGAAAAAGAAGACGCTGGAGATGTTTCTCCAGCGCCGTTCGTTTGTTCCTTTTTACAGGCTGCCAGTGCCAGCAGGGCGCAGGATGCAATCGCAAGATGACGATATCTCATTCACGCAATTCCGCTCTGCTGTCTGTCAGTCTGTGGACTGATTAGTGCTGCTCTGCCGGTGTTTCAGCCGGTGTTACAGGCGCTTCAGTCGGTGCTGCCGGAGCTTCAGCCGGTGTTTCTACCGGTGTTTCTACCGGTGTTACAGCTTCTTTTGCTGCGTCAACAGCTTCGCCAGCGGCTGCCGCTGCATCTTCAGCAGCTTCTTGTGTCGCTTCAACGGCTTCACCTGTTGTTTCTTTTACAGCTTCAACAGCTTCGCCTGTTGTCTCAACAACGGCTTCGCCAGCGGCTGTCGCAGCTTCGCCAACAGCATCAACGGCTTCGCTTGCAGCGGTTGCGGCATCTTCACGTGCAGCAGCTGCATCTTGTGACGCTTCTTTTTTGCAAGCGGACAGTGCCAGCAACGCTACGCCGGCCAGCAAAAGTGTGTTCTTACGCATCTTGTTGTCTCCTGAAATGATGGTGCGTGAAAGTCAGTCTTTTCTATCACGCATGTGGTGAAATTATGGCAAGGTTTAGCGTAACCCCCGGTAATTTCAACAGGAAAGTTGATATACAACCGCAAATAGGCACATTTTCGGTTTTAATTTACATATATTTGAGTTGATGGGCTAGCTGCCGCTGCTGGCCGCCGGAATATTGACCCCGGCATCCTTGTACTCGTTCAGCTTGTTCCGCAGGGTGCGGATCGAAATGCCGAGGATATTGGCGGCATGGGTGCGGTTGCCGAGGCAGTGATCCAGTGTGTTCAGGATCATTTCGCGTTCGACATCGGCAATGGTGCGGCCAATCAGGTTTTCGACAGCGCCAGTGTTTTTCACCACACCTTTGCCAGCGCTTGATACCCCTGCGGGATCAGGGGCGCGGTGGGCGGTGGATGCGCTTTCGCCACCCCAGACATGGCCCTCGGGCAGGATGATCGCATCCGGTTCGATCTGATCTTCCACCGACATCAGGATGGCGCGGTGCATGGTGTTCTCAAGCTCACGGATGTTGCCGCGCCATGTGTATGATTTCATTTTTGCGATGGCTTCCAGCGACAGGGCTTTCTTCGCAACACCGTTGGCTTCTGCATATTTGTCGCAGAAGAACTGTGACAGCGGACCAATATCACCGGGGCGTTCACGCAACGACGGCAGGCGGATATTCACGACGTTCAGGCGGAAATACAGATCCTCGCGGAACTCGCCTTTCTTGACGCTTTCTTCCAGATTGCGGTTCGAGGTGGCGATGATCCGCACGTCAACACGCACGGCATCATTGCTGCCGATGCGGGTAATCTCTTTTTCCTGAATGGCACGCAGCAGCTTGGCCTGCAATTGCGGGTGCATTTCGGAGACTTCATCCAGCAGCAATGTGCCACCGCTGGCTTCCTCGAACTTGCCCAGGCGGCGCGATGTCGCGCCGGTGAACGAACCTTTTTCGTGGCCGAATAATTCGGATTCCAGCAGGTTCTCGGGGATTGCCGCGCAGTTGATTGCAATGAAGTTATTGTTTTTGCGCTTGGAGTTATTGTGGATGTAACGCGACATCACTTCCTTACCCGTGCCGGATTCGCCGGTGATCAGCACAGTGGCTTCCGACGGTGCGATCTTGTCGGCCATCTTGATGACGTTTTGCATGACCGCATCGTTGGCGATCATCGTATTGTCTTCCTGCGTGACGGCGGCCAGAACGGCGGCAATCAGTTCGGCATCGGGGGGAAGCGGCACATATTCCTTGGCACCGTCCTGAA
>JAMHVA010000173.1:0-1985 GCA_035904625.1 Alphaproteobacteria bacterium
CCCGCGCATGATCCTGTCGAAGGGGCATCTAACCATCGAGGAATCACGCTTCAACCTGCGTAAAAAGCTGGAGGGATTATTTTGACCATATTTTCTTTTCCCGCCCGCACGAAAAAAGCCCGAACGCTGGGCAAGGCGCACGGCAAACGCCGTTATGACCTGCCGCTCAACCGCGGGGGCAGTACCAATTTCCTTGTCGTGCTGATCGGGCTGATGACGTTACTCGCCGTGCTGGCCATATCGGCAAGTTTCGCGCTCGCCGCCATGACGGATCGGTGGACATCGGGCCTTGAAGGCCGTCTGACCATTGAGATCCCCGCCGAAACCGCCGAGGGCGTACTGCTGACACCGCAAGATGTCAGCGCGCTGTCACAAACAGCCGCCAGCGTTCTTGAAAATCATCCCCCTGTCGCCCGCTTCCACATCATGACCAGCGACGAGATTCAGGAACTGGTAAAACCATGGCTGGGCGAAAACACACTGAACCGCGATCAGCTTCCTCTGCCCGGGCTGATTTCCGTCGAGATGAAGCCGGGAACACCGCGCGAGTCTATTGATGCGTTGGCAGAGAAAATAAAATCCGCCGCTCCCGGGGCGCGGCTGGACACGCATGAAACATGGCTGAAAGACGTATTGCGCTTTACCGGGGCGCTGCGTTTTGCCGCGCTGCTGCTCATGATCATCATCAGCATCACCACGGTGATTGCGGTTGCGGGTGCCGTGCGTGCACGGTTGGCCGTTCACCATACCGATGTGGAACTGCTGCACCTGATGGGTGCCGCTGACCACTATATTTCAAGCCAGTTCCAACGCCATGCGCTTATTCTGGGGCTTTTGGGCGGGCTGGCCGGGACAATCGCCGGAGCATTGGCCTTGATCATCATCGGCTGGCTGTCCGGGGAAATGGATGTGAACCTACTGCCAGATTATACCATCAGCCTGTTACAAATGGGGGCCATCGCCCTGCTGCCGGTCGTGATCGGACTTCTGGCGACCGTCACGGCACGACAAACCGTTTTGCATGAACTTTCACGGATGACATGAGTACAACTGAGCCCGCCATTACACCACGCAGGCGTGCGTACAAAAAAAGGGCAGCAATCGCCTTGCTGGCCCTTGCCGTTGTCTGGGCCGCAGGTTTCGCCATGTTTGCCCACCATGTCTGGAATCAGCAACCGCAAAACGCCAGCCAGCCCACCGACGCCATCATCGTTCTGACAGGCGGCGCGTTGCGCGTCAACAAGGGGCTGGACCTGCTTTCGACAGGGCAAGGCAAAAAACTGTTTATCACGGGCGTCAACGGCCATGTCAGCCTGCAGGAAATCATGGCGCTGTGGAAGCGACCGATCATCGCGGGCGAGGATAATAATTGCTGCATCGTACTGGATCACAGCGCCCGCAACACGATCCAGAACGCACAGGAAACCAGAGAATGGGCGCAGAAAGAAAAAATCCGCACGATCCGGCTGGTGACATCGGATTATCACATGCCCCGCGCCTGGCTGGAATTCCACGCGACCATGCCCGGCATCACGATTATTCCCCATCCGGTCAAGGCACATACCGACAAGGATGAGGGGAATTTCCTGCGGCTTATCTTCGGTGAATATAACAAGACGATCCTGACGTGGATGAAGGTTTATCTGCTGCCTGCAAGATTCCGCTCATGGCTGGAGCCCAAATCATGATCTTTCTGCGATCGACTTTGTTCAATATTTTCTTTTACTGCCTGACGGGTCTGGCGTGCCTATTCTTTCTGCCGGGCCTACTCCTGCCGCGTAAACATGCCATGCATATCGTCACGATTTTCGTCAACATGGTTTATGCCCTCGAACGGTTTTTTATTGGGCTTGATTACGAAGTACGCGGTGCTGAGCATTTACCCGCCGAGGGCTGCTATATCGTTGCAGCAAAGCACCAGTCGCCCTATGAAACTTTCAAACTTCATATCCTGTTCAAAGACCCCTCGATTATCCTGAAGCGTG
>JAMHVA010000174.1:0-4478 GCA_035904625.1 Alphaproteobacteria bacterium
GGTCATTCTTGTCATCAACGATGACGACGGAGCCGAGATTGCGGTTGGTCATGACCAGCAGAACCTGATCCATCGTATCGGTTTCGCGCACCAGCGGCAGTTTATCGAGCGGGTGCATCATGTCGCCGACCGTGCGCAGCTTCTGCCCCAGTTTGCCGCCGGGATGGAAGACGCGGAATTGTTCGGGGGTCAGGCCCATCCGTTCCAGCAGGGCGACGGCCAGTGCGTCGCCAAGCGCCAGCATCATCGTCGTCGATGTCGTCGGGGCCAGTCCGTTCGGGCAGGCTTCCGGCACTTTGGGCAGCAGCAGGCGGATATCGGCATGTTTGGCCAGCGTGCTGTCGGGGTTGCTGGTCATCGCGATCAGCGTAATGCCGAAACGGCGGGTGTAATGAATAAGGTCGGAAAGCTCGGCGCTTTCGCCGCCGTTCGATAACAGCAGAACGACATCGCTTTCGGTGATCATCCCCAGATCGCCGTGGCTGGCCTCGCCCGGGTGGACGAAGTGCGACGGCGTTCCGGTCGAGGCCATCGTGGCGGCGATCTTTTTCGCGACATGGCCGCTCTTGCCGATCCCGGCGATGATCAGACGTCCCTTGCGGTCGCGCTTCATATCGGTGATCGCTTCGACGGCTTCGCTGAAGCTGCGGTCCAGCGCCTTGGCCAGCGCCGTCAGGCCGTTGGCTTCCGCCGTCAGCACGCGCACGGCATGTTCGATATCTGTCTTGTCCTGACCCGGTTTCAGGGTCGATACGGGCTTGGCGTTCATCAGCGTTCCTTGTCTTCCGTCAGTTGTCCGAGGTTATCCCAGTCGATATGACGTGTCTTGACCATGGTGACCGCCAGCAACAGGAACAGCAGGGCCGAACCCATCAGCAGCGCATAATCTTCCGACAGCAATATGACATACAACACACCGTATAAAATCGCCAGTATTCCCCCGGTCTGCAGGCCTTGTTTCCGGCCCTTGAGCACGAAGGATACATAGTAAGACAGCAATAGCACGGTGGCCGCGGCGGCTGCCAGATAAGCCAGACCAAAACCGATATGTTCGGCCAGCGATACCAGCAGCAGGAAAAACATCGCCAGCGCGCCGCCGACCAGCAGGAATTGCGGCAGGCTGACCTTGGTGCGTTTCAGCGCCTCGGTAATAAAGAAAATCGCAAAGGTGATAACGACGAACAACATGCCGTATTTCACGGCGCGAATCGATTGTTTGTAGATATCAACGGGCTGGTACAGGGCGACACCTGACGATTTACTGAATACGTTCTGACATTCGGCGCGGACCATGCAGGTCTGCAGCGATTCCAGAATATTCGTCGCCAGCAATCCTGTCTTCCACAGGGCGGTAAAACCATCGGCGCTGACCTCACGGGTGTCGGGCAGGAACTGGCCGTTGAAGCTGGGGTGCGGCCAGTTGGATGTTGTTTTCATCTCGACCATCTCGCCCACCGGCACGACATGGAATTCGTTCAGGCCTTTCAGCTCAAAACTGATATCGAACAGAAAGGGCTGGTTCAGTTCGTCATCGCCCACCGGGATGTGAATACCGTTGCCGATACCGGCGAATTTGCTTCCGGGTTCGATCAGGTAAGGTTCCGGTGCCGGCCCTTGCTGCAGGTTTGCCTGAACCGTGCCGCTGATGCCGCGGATATCGGTGATGCCGAGACTGATATAGGGGTCGCCCAGCACCACTTGTTTATCGCGCAGTTCCTTGATGCCGTCAGTATAGCCGTTAAAACCGCCCTTCATCGAGACAGAAGCGATATAGACGGGGATTTTGTAGAGGCCGCGTTCACGCAGTTCTGTTTTCAACGTGACTTCTGTGGCGATCCCCTGCGGTACGATGATCCTGTTACGGGCAACCTTGCGGTGGGTGATGACAACCTTGTTGTTCTGGGTGTCGAAGTTCTCGACGGTTTCCGTCTCGGTATAGGGAACGATCAGGACCGGACCGACGAGGGTCTGGTTCTGCGCCCAGCTGGTGCCGATGCTGCTAACGGCTTCATACTGGTATCCGGTGCGCTCGCGGACGATGCCTTCGACGATGTTCAGCGGGATCATGAACAGCAGGGCCAGAAAGCCGATGAACAAAGGGCGCAGCTTGCCCTGAGCCCGTTGCATGAAAGATGAAAACTGATGGGTCATGTCACACTTCCGTATTCCCCAAAAACATAAGCCCGCGATGGCGGTGGCCACAGCTGCCAGACAGATCAATACAAAGACGATGAATATGGCCGAAATCAATCAAAAGCCTGTCTTTTGCAGGTCAGTGGGCAAAAATATCGATCTCGGGCCAGCCTTCGGTATCCAGCTGCGCGCGCACGGGCAGGAAATCGAAACAGGCGCGGGCCAGTTTCGTACGTCCTTCACGCTCCAGCATCACGTCCAGCTTTTCGCGCAGGCGGTGCAGATACAGCACATCGTCTGCGGCATACGTCATTTGCTCCTTGGTCAGTTTTGTCTGTCCCCAGTCCGATGATTGCTGCTGCTTGTTCAGTTCGACGCTCAGCAGTTCGCGGCACAGCGTTGCCAGATTATGTTTGTCGGTAAAGGTGCGGCACAGGCGCGAGGCGATCTTGGTGCAGTATACGTTCTTTATGTGAATGCCGAGATTGTGCTGCAGGATAGCAATGTCAAAACGGCCGAAGTGAAACAGTTTTTCAACCTTGGAATCGGTCAGGAGTTTCTTGAGGTTGGGGGCGTTGACCTTGCCGGGTGCGATCTGGACCAGATGGGCTTCGCCATTGCCGGAGGACAGCTGGACCAGACAGAGGCGGTCACGGTGATTGTTCAGTCCCATGGCTTCGGTATCGATGGCGACCGCCCCCCCCCATTTCAGGCTGGCGGGCAGGTCGTTCTGGTGCAGGTGAATACGTGTTTTGGCGGCCATAAAAAATCCCTTCGTAGAGGAAGGGATTTTATAGATATCTGAAGGTGTTGCCAATGATCCTGTCGGCGGGCTGGCAGAGGTGTCAGGGGGAGGAGACAGGCGCGGCAGGGCAGTCCCCGGAGTGGGGCTTTTCATAGAGTTGATTATATTTATGGCAAATATAAGGGGCGCCAGAACGGCTTTTCCCCGCTTTTCCTGCGTTTTCATAGTGGTGCCCAAGAGAAGACTCGAACTTCCATGACATTTCTGTCACACGGACCTGAACCGTGCGCGTCTACCAATTCCGCCACTTGGGCATGCCAATATGAGGGCATTCGGGGGAAAGTGACGCCGTTATTAACCTACGGTGACAAGATTGTCAAACAGGTTTATGATGTGTGTCCTACCTGCCCGTCTCGGGCGACATTCCGGCTCCCGGGGCTTTCGAGTTTTTTAACGATCTGTTGGCAGACTGGGAAAAGGAAGACACAGTAATTCTCTCTTGTGCGCTTATCGGAAGGGCTTGAAATTCAATGAAAATCCTCGTTATTGATCGTGATCCGCTCGCGACTCAGTTGATTCGTTCCCGCCTCGAGGTCAAAGGGCACTCGATCACGGAAGAACCGATCAAAAATAATGCCATCGCCCTGCTGGAGCGCGATCCGTACGAAGTCGTCTTTATTGACCCCGCGCCGCTGACAAATGCGCGTCCTGTCGTTCTCGGAATTCGCCGTGCTGTAAAGCACTACCCGTACGTGATTTTGATGTCGCAGGATATGCCGCGCGAAGAAGCGCTGCGCTCCGGTGCCAACGAGATCATGGTCAAGCCGATCGATCATACCGGTTTGGAACGGGTGATGGATAATGCCGACCGTTTGACATCACTGATCAAACGTATTGGTGACGAGCGCGAGGATTTCCCGTCTGCCGGCGGTGTCATCGCCAAGTCAGCGTTCAACCAGTTATTCCTGTCTTGTATCGATCGCGCCGACCGTTACGGCGAGCGTTCGTTCCTTGTCTTTATCGGGATCAAGAATTATCAGGAAATCGTTTCGATGGATGGCGCGTATGCCGCTGAATACGCAACGGCAAAGCTTTCGCAATATCTGGTACGGTTGCGCCGTCAGTCTGACATTATTGCGCAGACAGGCCGCAATGAATTCTGCCTGATGCTGCAACGTCCGCTGTATGAGACAGAACCAATGGAAGCCGCCAACCGTTTCGCTGATGCTCTGCGCCGTTTTGATGACATTTGTGCCAGCGATAATGTAAAGGTGGATGTGGCGGTCTCGCTGATCGATCTTCCGATTGGCAACAAGCTGGTCGAGCATGTGGTGACGTTCACGAAACAGCGTGCTAACGCCATCTAATACCTGCGCTGGTATGCAGAGCTTGACAACATCATGCTGAAATCAGCACGATAAACACCACAAGCGGGATGAATCCGTCCCGCATTGATCTCGCAACCCGCCTGATGAAGGCGGGTTTTTTATTGTCCCGCTTTCCCCATAAGGAGATATCTTCAAATGACGACACTTCTTCCGCTTGATGGCGCCAATCATGTGATTCCGGCGATCCGCCTGAAGTCATCAGGGGCGCACAG